>CAZBUX010000079.1:0-7629 GCA_964495185.1 uncultured Rickettsiales bacterium
GTGGGCATTCCACCTGCGCATCGCCTGACGCTGACGGTTCCCGACAATTATTCAACGCTTGAAAAACTTGCAGGCGCGCACAAAGACATGGCGCTGCATTATTGCCGCACCGCGCTGGCCGGGCAGATGGATGAGCAGCTTGATTATTTAGTCGCCCAACTCGGCGAAAAACCCGGAGCCGCTGCGTTCGCCAGACTGACCGGAATGAGCATGGGGCATACGCGCGAATCCGCCGCCGCTCTCGTTTAGAAACACTGCCGCCGATCCACTGGCACACTCCTTGCTTACTACTTTTGCGTGTATTTCGAATGCAGCAAATAACCGGAGGTGGATCATGGGAATATTCGGCGCGATGAATATCGGTATCACCGGGATACAGGCGCAAAGCGCTCGTATCGGCGCCACTTCGCAGAATATCGCGAACCTGGATACGGACGGGTATAAACTCGTACGCGCGGAATTCGTAAACCTTATCGGCAGCCGGATCGCTGGAAGCGTGGATACCGGCGGCGTGCGTGACGTCGAGATGCAGATAAACAGCCTGCAGGGCGAAGTCATTATTTCGCCGGTCAATACCGACATCGCCATTGACGGCAACGGTTTTTTCGCCGTGCGGCAGTCCGCCTCCACCACGGATGCACTGCTTTATACGCGCGCAGGATCGTTTCGTCCCGACGCCGACGGCAATCTGCGTAACGGAGCGGGTTTTTATCTTCAGGGCTGGCCGCTGGATACGCAAGGAGAGCTGGCGACCGAACTGCAAGGCGCCGACATCGATTCCGGCACTGCCATATCGGCGCTGCGTACGGTAAACGCGCAGCAATTCGATCAGATCCCGGTGCCGACCGGGGCCATGGCGCTGCATATGAACCTCGATGCTGCGCAGGATGTTTATGCAGGAGCGCCTGTCTACGACGCCACCGATCCCGCCGCCAATATGACGCTGGGCGGGGTGCAACCGCATTTCCGCCATCCGCTGACGGTCGTCGACAGCACCGGCGTCGCGCATACCGTGCATGCAGGATTTCTTAAAACGGGCGTCAACAGCTGGGCGGTGGAGCTTTATGCGGCAACACCGGCGGATACCGCAAGCGGTGCGGCACAGGTCGCTTCCGGCACGCTTACCTTCAACGGCGACGGCACGCTGGCTTCCGTCAGCCCCGCACTGGCACAGGTCGGCATCGCATGGAGCAATGGCGCTGACGCAAGCAGCATCGCCATGAACTGGGGAACGGCAGGCCCGATATTCGGCACCCCGGGCGCTACCGTCGTCGGACGCAGTGACGGCGTCACGCAATTCGACTCGGGATTTACCATCGGCGCCACTATACAGGACGGGCTGGAAATCGGCAGGCTGGAAAGCATCACCGTATCCGCCGAAGGCTATCTCGTCAGTAACTACGATAACGGCGGCACGCGCAGGCTGTATATGATCCCGCTGGTGAAATTCGTCGATCCGAACCAGCTGGACGCGCAGACCGGCACGGTGTTCCAGACTTCCTTACAGGCGAGCGAACCGGATTTCCTGCGTCCCGGCGAAGGTGGATCGGGAACCCTGCGCGGCAACTCTCTGGAACGCTCCAACGCCGACGAATCGACCGAGCTGACGCATCTTATCGTCGCCCAGCGTTCCTACCAGTTCAACAGCCAGCTTATCTCACGCACCGACGGCATGATGGAGACGTTGACGCAAATGGTGGCTTAGAATCATTGGAGGGTGTTTAGAAAAGAATGCGTAGCGCCCGCACAGGCGCGAGCAGGAACGACAGGTATTTATCCGTCGCAAGCCCGACGGAGCTGATAAGCGTGAAGCTGTAGGAAAGCATCAGCCAGTACCAGACGAACAAAACGCCGATAGCATAGCTGAACGCGCGGTAAATGCGCAGCATACCGGGCGGCAGGCGCTTTTTTACCAGCGCGGAAAGGCGAAGGCAGGCGTCGGTGACGTAAAGCCCGGCCGCGTGATGCACACCCCAGAGCAACCAGATGAAATGAAAGCCGTGCACCATGCCGATCGTAACGGTCGTGGCCAGTATGGGCAGGGCATAAAGCACTGATTTCGGCTGCCTGCGGAGCTGCATGGATAAGGGCATGAACACGTTGCGGCTGACCCATTGCGTCAGCGACATGTGCCAGCACTTCCAGAACTCGCGCAGGTTGGGTTTCATGAGAGGATTGTTGAAATTCTCCGGCAGCGCAATACCCATCAGCCGTGCCGCGCCGATGGCCATGTCTGAATACCCAGAAAAATCCAGATAGACGAAAAGCAGGTTGTAAAACAGCACCGTCAGGATGACGTAAGGATGCGGATCGTCGATGAGCACGACGAAGCTCAGGTTTTTTATAACCATCAGGTTGAACAGGAAATCGCCGACGGATTTTTTTGCCAGACCACGGCAGAAACGCGCCGCGCCGTCCATCCTGTCCGCCCAGAGGGGAAACCGGCTGCGCGTGAAATCCATGCGCTGAAGCTGCGTGATCGGCCCGGCGGCGAAAGACGGCCAGAACAAGGTAAAATTGATGAACCGCGCCAAATCCGGACGCCCGCCCTGCCCCGCCATGTAAACCGCAAGGTCGATATGCCGCGCGATCAGGTAGGTAAGCCCAATGGGAATCAACAGGGAAACGGACGGATAAGACAGAAGGATCGCCGCCCCCGGCAAGACGGATTTGATGCAGACGATGCTTAGCGCCAGCGTCAGTATGTAGTGGCGCAGGCGGATTTTTTTTGCGGCCAGCAGCGTAAGCAGGCCGTAGCTCGCGCCGCTGAACGCCAGCATGAACAGCAGCAGGGACGGTGAAAGCATGGCGATAAACAGCAGGCTACCCGTGAGAATCAGCCCGGTGCGGTAACGCATATCGCCGACAAACCCGATCAGTATCGCCAGCGGGAGGAACACGACAAGCAGCAGCGGTATGGAATAGCCGCTGTGCCAGACGGGCTGGCTTTCATTGACCTGAACCAGTGACAATCCGCTTACCACGGCGTTTTGCGTTTCGGCGGAAATGACGACGCGCGCGGTTTTGCCGTATTGCGTCGTCACCGGCACGCGGCAACGGTAGCGTTCCTTGTCACCGCGCACCGCCGCGCAGTTGCGGTGGGTGGGCGAGAGGGTGATGACGTCTTCCTGTATGTTGAGGGTAATTTTTCCCTGCGCGATGTCGAAATCGATGCTTACCAGCCCTTCATAAAGGCGCGGCGTGATGTCAAGAACGGCTGCCTCGCCCTTCCCTCCCAACAGCGAGAACCCGGAGGCGGGAGAAAGTGCGGTAGTTTTCTGCACCAGCGTAACATCGGCAGTTTCGATTTTTGCCAGCGTTACGCTGAGATTCCGCTCCACCGAAAGCCAGTGCGTTCCGAACGCCGCCAGAAGCGCAAGTGCGATGCCAAGAAACAGCTTCACTCCGCCGCCTCCTTATTCAAGGCAGCGCAAATGGCCGTGGCGATGGCGTGCCCGCCCTTCTTTCCTTTCCAGAACGCGGCGCGCGCCTGCGGGCGGAAATGCTGTTCGTCGTAAAAATAGTTCTCCGGCACCGTTTTATCCTTGCGCAGGTCTATCATGGGGGCGACCTTCTCAAGAATCACGTTTGCTTTGGCTATGGGTTCGTCGGTGCTGTCGGTGTTTTTCCACGCGAAGGGAGCGATGGGCGTATAGTTGAATATGAACCGCACGCCTTTGTCCTGATAACGCCGGATGACTTTTGCAATGTAGTCGGCGTTTTTGGCGGCATACTGGTCGAGGTTGCGTTCCAGCGACTTGCGCCAGACCAGCGACTTTTGCAGCTTGGTGTCCAGCGGCCACGGCTCCATATCGTAATTGTACTGGCTTTCGAGAAACTCCCCGGAATCCGATCTTTTGCCGTGGCGGAACAACTCATAAAGCCGCTTGAGTTCGGACATCGGGCCGGTCGCAAGCCATGCCAGACGTTCAGGCAGGGGCATCATGGCGACAGGCAGTTTCGGTGAAGGAAGCGCAAGCTGCTGCGTAGCCATGATGTCGGTTTCGGTGTTCCATACCTGCCCCAGGCGGTAATGCGTAAGCCCGAACACGACGACTTTCGGAAGGCCGTGACGGCGCTCTACGGTTTCGAGCACGGCGAAGCTGTCGGCGATGTTCTGGCCGCTGGAACCGGCGTTGAACACGGTCAGCTTCGTGCCGCAGGCGGAGGTCAGATAGTCGGAATGGTCGTAATTGGTGTAGAAGGTTTCGACGACGCTGCTACCACCCAGAAGGAGGACGTCGATTTTCCGTTCCCCGGTGTAGAGGATACGGGGGACATAGTAACGTGCCTTGGTTTTCTCATCGGGAAGCCGGTAGTGCGTTAGCACGTAGCCGCTGACGTCGAAGCTGGCATAGGCAATTACCACTACGACGGCGGCACAGGAAACGATGGCTATCGTGGCGAGGCGCGCAAACCGGGCGAGCGCGGCGGGCATCAGGACAGGCCCAGTGCTTTTCTGGCGCCTTCCGGCCATTTTGCGGTATCGGGGCCAAGCTGGCTGAAGATGCAGTAAAGCATACGCTCCATGCCGAAACCGATGCAGCCGGAAGCGAAATTCTCCATGCCCGGCGACTGGATGCCGAAGGACTGCACGAGCGATTTCTGGTGGTTGTTGAACGAGGCGATGGAAATATCCTTGCCGCCATATGCTTTCGATTTCAGCTCGCGCTTAAGGTCGAACGCAGCCTGGAACATGCGCTTTCCGGCGGCCATGTCGGTGAAAAACGGATCGCTGGCGGTAGTCAGGTCGTACTGGCAGCCAAGATTTTCCAGAAGACCCATAGTGAAATCGCACACCTCGCCGAGAATGCGGTTTACGTCTTCGGGCGTGCCGAAGACAATAATCTCGCGCATCCAGTAGGTCGTCAGCCGCTCAAGGCCCTGCACGTCCACCGGCTCGTGGCGGTAGCATTTGTTGATAGCGGTGACGATGCCGGGTTTCTGCACCCCGCCTTTGCGTGCCTCAAAGCAATGGTAGCATACCGTGGGCGAAAGTATCTGGTCGGGTACGCCGAGCTGTTTGAGCGTCTGCTCGCGGGATTCGCGCGAGAGGATGGAGGCGTCGGCAAGTGCCAGCAAGGCATTTTTATCCGCGTGGGCCGGGGCGACGAAGAAAGCGAGATGCGGCGATTGTTTCAGGTAACCGGAATCGAGCAGCGATTGCGTCCGCACCGTCGAGGGGTACAGCTCTTTGCGCGCGCCGAGCGTTTCGGCGAAGGCAAGCAGTGTGCGGTCGAGCGCCTCGAACACGCGCAGGAAGCCGCCCGCGTAGATAAACTTGCCGCGCCCGGTGCTGACGATATCGCCGCATTGCACGAAATGGGCGAAGGGATCGGCTTCCACGAGGCGCGCGGGATGATCGGAAACGGTGATGACGCGATCGGCGATATCGCGGTGGCTATTGGAAATCGTGACGATAAGGTCGCTCACCGCGCTGGTGATTTTCGCATGGTCGGCGGGCGGGGAAAGCGTTTCGATGCCTACCCCGCTATCGGAAAAGGAGGCCGAGGAAAAGTTCTCGACGTAATAAGGCAGGCTTTCATGCACCGATTTGCGTATGGCGGCGTCCCAGCGCACGCCGGGCGGCACGTCAACGGCGATATGGTGCCCGGCGCTCATGCCCCCAGCTTCTTAACCAGGTAATCGTTGATGTCCCTGACCGAGATGAGCGACGCGGCGTCGAGGGTGGACATCTTGATGCCAAATTCATCCTCCACCGCCAGCACAAGCGCGATGAAATTCAGCGAATCCCAGCCGCCGACCGTCTCCATGGTCGAGTTCTCATTCATCTGCGAGGTGGAGTCACCGAGAACTTTGGAAAACGCCCGGCGAATTCTTTCGAGGTAAATCATTGGTTCCCTCATTTTCAGGAGTTATAACCCAGCATTAGCCGCACGGGTTGCGCATATTCAAGAAAAATCTTTTTCTGCGCATCGCTTAGATCGGCGAAAGTCATGCGATTATTCACGCCATGCCTGCGGTTTATCGGCGGCGCGGCGAGCAGGGCGCGGGTTTCCGGCGGCATCCCGGCGGTAAATCCTAAAAACGCCCTGAGCTGGTCATAATGGAGGACCGGGTTTTCAGTGAACGCTTCAAAACGCATCACGAATACCGGCGCGGCGGGTGCGGCGGCCAGCTGATCGAGGATAAGCCGGTTGGTTTCAGCCCAGAGCCAGATATTCCGGCAGATAAAATCCCATTCGGGCCATAGCTCCGCCTCGCGGCTGCCCGCACGCGGCTGAAGACGGCCCAGCGCAATGAATTGCTCAACCGGGGGTTCCCCCCTGCCCTCCGGCGGCCAGCCCACCGGCGTCGCATCGTCGCCTTCAAGTGCGGTGCAGGAACGGACGAACGCCATGCAGTCGCGATGCACGAAGAAAAACCGGGCATGGGGGTAATACGCGTGCAGCGCGCTTACGAAAGGCGCGTTGTTGTAAGCGATATCGCCGATGAATTCGACGCCGCGGCTGCCAGCGATGCCGACCATGTCCCCGCGAAGCGTTTTGACGAACGAGGCCGCCTTCGCGGGATCTTCATATGCCAGCCGGTTCTGGAGCGTGAGGAACGGCAGCACCTGCTCCCCCACCGCCTCAAGGCGGCGGATTTTCCCTTCGTGCAGGCACAGGCAATTCGCTTCGCTGTTCAGATAGTTGGCCAGCGCCATACTGGCGATTCGCCCCGTCCCCAATCCAAAAAAAATCACAGCCATCGTCAGTACTTACCATTCGCAGGGTAATGTGCTACATAAATTAGATGATGAACCGGTTAATGGAAATAGGCTTCTGGCTGTCCGTCAGCTTTGCCGCCGCACTGGCCAACGCCGTCAACGACGGTGTTTTCAACCCGTTCCGCTACGCGGGATTCTGAGGCGGTATTTGAATTGGCCGGGAAAGTGACTAATGCTGCACACCTTAAAGCTACTTTTACCCGCACTGATTCCATCATGGCGTTTCTTTGATACCATTGCCCCGTCGCCGCGCATAGAATTCTCCCTGCTTAACGCTGCGCAGGATACCTCCGGCGGCTGGAAGGAATTTCGCCCAAGGCCAGCGAGGCTTAGCATTCGCACCATGCTGAAACGCATGTTCTGGAACCCACGCTGGAATGAATCGCTCTTCCTTGTGAGTTGTGCGGAACGGCTAATGGAAAACCCCACTGAGCACCGCATTCAGGCAATACTCAACTGTATCAAAGCGGATATCGCACGCGATTCCACGGATGCACGCGCCACTCCCTACGTGCAATTCAGATTAGTGTTCATCAGCCGAAACGGCAGCGAATTGCAAAAAGGCATCACATTCGTATCAAAGATATACCCTTATGCGGACGGAGCAGGTTCATGAGCATGGATATTGCGCTTCGCGTAACCGAAATACTGCTGGCGCTGGCATTTATCCAGCAAAGCGCGGAACATCTTCATGCGCCGAGGCATGAGCAATACTTGTTTCTGCCACGTATTGTGCTGAGTGTTTTGCTGATGACTGGCTTTGAGACGCAATGGGTCTGCCTGGCGCTGGTAGTTCACGCCCTGCTCATTTTGAAAAAATTCCAGGGCCCCTATAATGGCGGAAGCGACCGGATGGGCTTACTTATCCTATGCTGCGTGTGCCTTGTGCATTTCATGCC
>CAZBUX010000080.1:0-7551 GCA_964495185.1 uncultured Rickettsiales bacterium
ACATGCTCGGCAGCATACTCGACTTAAACGACATCGAAGTGAAGGACATCATGGTCCATCGCAAACAGGTGGAAACCATCGACGCCATGCTGCCTTCGAAAACGCTGCTGGAGCAGGCAGTCGGCACCATGCATAGCCGCATCCCGCTGTGGCGCGACCAGCCCGACAACATCATCGGCGTACTGCACGTCAAAAACCTGATCAAGGCCTATAACGAGCATCAGGGGAATTTGCCCAGCGAGCGCATCCTCGCCATCTGCAACACGCCGTGGTTCATCCCGGAAACCACCTCCTTGCGCGACCAGCTGCTCGCGTTTCGCAGCAAGCGGCAGCATTTCGCCTTCGTGGTGGACGAATACGGCAGCTGGCTCGGAATCGTGACGCTTGAGGACATCATCGAGGAAATCGTCGGCAATATCGACGACGAGCACGACGAAACCGCCAACAACGATATCCAGAAAGCGGGCAAGGACGCCTATCTCGTGAGCGGCAACGTCACCGTGCGCGACTTAAACCGCCATCTCGACTGGAACCTGCCAGACGACGAAGCCTCCACCGTGGCAGGGCTGCTCATCCATGAAACCGAAAGCATCCCGCCCGCGGGCGCGCATTTCGATTTGCAAAACTACCGCTTCACGGTAGTGGAAAAAAGCGCTACCCAGATCACGCGCCTGCGCATAGAAAAACTGCAGGCCAATCTCTTCGACGGCGTCATGCCGTGAACGAGGAGGAAGAAGGGTATATCGTGGAATTCATTACCATCGGCAACTCGGTAAAGGTTACGGTGATCGATCCGGAAACGCTCACGGAGGTTTCCCTGATCGGCTCGACCGCGGCGACGCGCGACGATTTGACCACGCTCGCCGTCCGCAAACTCCATTACGTCATCGGTAAAAACGCCAATGAGCCCTCTTAGAAAACTGCGCCGCCTGATGAAACGTAAGAAAAAAAATACGCGCAGCCACAGCAAAACGAAGCGCACACCCGTGATGGAATCGCGCGCCGGCGCGCGCGAGGGCGGCACCCGCAAACCGCAAACGCAAACGCGCTACCCGAGCTATCGCCGCAAGCCAAGCCGCTGGTTTAAGCGCTTTATTAAACGCGCGATCATCTGGGGCACGGTGTTCGCGGTGGCCGCTTATGCGTGGCTTTCCTACACCCTGCCCGATATCGACGACCTGAATAAATTCGCCAAGGCGCCCAGCGTGCTCATCAAGTCCGAGGACGGCCAGATCATCGGCAGTTTCGGAGATATTTACGGCGATTACGTGTCGTTCGAGGAATTGCCGGCGTCGCTGGCCGATGCGGTGATCGCCACAGAGGACCGCAATTTCTACCACCATTTCGGCATCGACCCGCTGGGCTTACTCCGCGCCACGATCGCCAATATCCGCGCCGGGCACGTGGTGCAGGGCGGATCGACCATCACGCAGCAGGTCGCAAAGAACGTGTTCCTCACGCCCGAGCGCTCGTTCCTGCGCAAGATCCGCGAGATGATGCTGGCGGTGAAGCTGGAGAGCCGTTTTTCCAAGCAGGAGATCCTGAGCATTTATTTCAACCGCGTCTACCTGGGCGGCGGGAATTACGGCGTGGACGCCGCGTCGAAACGCTATTTCGACAAGCCAGCCAGCGAAATGACGCTCTCGGAATCGGCGATCATCGCGGGGCTGCTCAAGGCGCCGTCGAAATTCGCGCCGACCAGCAACCCGATACTGTCGCGCAAACGCGCCGACCAGGTGCTGGTCAATATGGCCGACGCAGGATATCTCACCAAGGAACAGGTGGACAAAGCGCGCAAAGACCTCGAAAAAACCACCAACTCCCGCCAGCGCACCTCGCAGAGCAACCTCTATTTCGCCGACTGGATCCTCGACCAGCTGCCGGAATATGTCGGCAACATACAAGAGGACATCGTGGTGACCACCACCCTCAACCCCGACTGGCAGGTGGCCGCCGAAAAGGCCATCACCGACGTGATGGATAAGGACAGCGAGAAATACGACGCGAGCCAGGCCGCCATTCTCGCCATGACCCCCGACGGCGCCATCCGCGTCATGATCGGCGGGCGCAGCTATTCCGAAAGCCAGTTCAACCGCACGACGCAATCGCAGCGCCAGCCCGGCTCGTCGTTCAAATTATTCGTCTATCTCGCCGGGCTCGCGGCAGGCATGACGCCCGACACACTGGTGGACGACGAACCCATCACCATCCCCATCCCCGGCGGCAACTGGACGCCCAAAAACTATACCGGCAAATATCTCGGCACCATCACGCTCAAGGAAGCCGTCACCGATTCGATCAACACCATCGCCGTGCGCGTAACACAGCATGTGGGCGTGAATAACGTAGTGGCCATGGCGCGCAGGCTCGGCATCACCTCCGACCTCGACGCAGTGCCCGCCATCGCGCTTGGCGCGACCGAGGTGAACCTGCTGGAACTCACGGGCGCTTACGCGCACCTCGCGTCGCGCGGGGCGCTGGTCACGCCCTACGGGATTATGCAGATCGAAACCAAGGGCGGGAAACCGCTCTACCGCAGGCAGGGCGGCGCAAACGGCGCGGCGCTCAGCGGCAGCGTCGTGGGCATGATGAACGAAATGCTGATGAGCGTTACCACCAGCGGCACCGGGCGCGGCGCACAGATCGGACGCCCCATCGCGGGCAAGACCGGCACCACCTCGGATTATAAGGACGCGTGGTTCATCGGGTTTACGCCGCAGCTGGTGGCGGGCGTGTGGGTCGGCAACGACGACAACCGCCCCATGAAAAAAGTCACCGGCGGCATGCTGCCCGCAATGATCTGGCGCGGATTCATGAAAGACGCCACCGCGAAACTGCCCGTGGAACAGATCCCCACCGAAGGCGGCGGGTTCTTCTCGTCGCTGCCGTGGCAGAGCGGCGAAACCGGCGAAATGCCGCCGGTCTATCGCGGCACGCCACCGCCGCCCGCCACCGCCAATGGCGGCGACGTCAACCTCGGCACGGAATTCTGGGATAAGCTGTTTGGGGACGAGAAGCCGCGGCGGTAAATCCTTACGTCATTGCGAGCGAAGCGCGGCAATCCAGTATGCCGCGTCGCTTCGCTCCTCGCAATGACAGGAAACTTACCGATACGCGAACAACCCCTGCCCGTTTTTCTTGAGCCAGCGCTTGTGCTGCTGCCAGCCGGGACAGAGTTCACCCACAATGTTCCAGAAATCCCGGCTGTGGTTGAGCTCAACCAGATGCGCGACCTCGTGGCAGACGACGTATTCCATCACCTCGCGCGGGGCAAGCACCAGTCGCCATGAGAAAGAAAGCTGGTTCGCCTCGTTGCAACTGCCCCAGAGCGACACCGTGTCACGGAACGCTATCTTGCTGATTTTGCGCTGAAGAATTTGCGCTTTCGCCTCGGCGAGCGGGACGATTTCTTCTTTCGCCATGCGCTTCAGGAAATCCTGCACGCGGCGGGATAAAAAAGCGGCATCGCCTGGCACAACGAGTACGCCTTCCTCGATGCGCGCAAGCCCCCTGCCCGCTTCGTGGCGGATGACGTACTCCTTGCCGAGAACGGGGATGACGCCGCCATCGGCGAATTTCGCCTCGCCGCCACTGCGGCCAAGCTGGTTTATGATCCAGCTACGCCGCGATTCGACGAAACGTAAGCCCTCGCGTATGGCCACATAGCGCGGGAGCGTGAGGCTGAGCGCCTGTTGCAGCGGCTGGTAGCGGATGACCATGTGGCGGGCGCGGGCGTGCCGCCTGATCAGGATCGGTAAGGTTTCGCCTTCCGTCTGGAAAGAATATCGGCTATTACTTAGTAAATTTTTAACCATAATATCCATTGTATGAAATTTCCGCCCTCATTCATAGAGCGTTTGAAATCGCATTTCCTTTTGTCGGATGTGATCGGGCGGCGCATCGCGATCAAAAAGGCGGGGCGTGAATACCACGCACTCTGTCCGTTCCACAACGAAAAATCGCCGTCGTTCACCATCAACGACGAAAAAAGTTTCTACCATTGTTTCGGATGCAGCGCGCATGGCGACGTCATCACCTTCCTGATGGCGTATGAAAAACTTACCTACCCGGAAACCATCGAACGGCTCGCGCGCGACGCGGGGATCGAACTGCCCGCCGTATCGCCGATGGAAACGCAGCGGGCCGAGCGCGAGAAAACCGTACTCGACGTGCTCGACGCCGCGTGCAGCTGGTTCGAGGGGCAGCTTGGCGCGCCGCAATCGGGCCGCGCGCGCGAATACGTGCAGAAGCGCGGACTGAAACCCGAAACCGTCGCGCGCTTCCGCATCGGCTACGCGCCGGACGAACGCACAGCGCTCTATCAATACCTTACCAAGGCGGGATTCCCGCAATCGCTGCAGGCCGAAGCCGGGCTCATCATCCAGCCCGAAGGCGGCAACGCGCCGTATGACCGCTTCCGGGGCCGCGTGATGTTCCCCATCCGCAACCCGTCGGGCAAGGTGGTGGCGTTCGGCGGCAGGCTCATCGTGGAATCGACCGGCGACAGGCCGCTGCCTAAATACCTGAACTCGCCGGAAACCACCGTGTTTAAAAAAGGCGAGATGCTCTACAATCTCGACCTCGCCCGCCGCCCCGCGCGCGACGGCAACATGGCGGTGGTCATGGAAGGGTATATGGACGTGGTGTCCACGGCGCAGTCAGGCGTGAATTACGCGGTGGCGACGCTCGGCACGGCGGTCACGCCCGAGCATCTGCGCCTGCTGTGGCAACTCTGCAATGAGCCGGTGATGTGCCTTGACGGCGACACGGCGGGCAAGCGCGCCATGATCCGCGCCGCCGAGGTGGCGCTGCCGCTGCTGAAACCCGGTTATAGCTTGCGCTTCGCGGTGCTGCCCAAGGGCGAAGACCCCGACACTTATATACAGAAGCACGGCAAGGCCAGCTTCGAAAAAATCCTGCATTCGTCGCGGCGCCTATCGCAGGTGCTGTGGGATATCCTCGCGTCGCAGCCGCAGCACAAGCTCGATCTGCCCGAAGGCAAGGCGGCGCTCGAAGCCGCCTGCCAGAAAACCGCGAACGCCATCGGCGACGAAACGGTGAAGCAGCACTACATTTCCTATTTCCGTAAACAGATGTGGGGACAGCAATCATTCTCCCCGCGCCCTACCCGTAATCAGGCGCAAAATAACAATAATAATCCACGCGCCATTCAGGCTACCGAGCGCTCGCCGCATGTGGCGCAGATGGTGGTGCAGCACCATTCGGCGGCGCTCGACACGCTGGTGCGCCGCATGCTGCACCTGCTCATGAGCTTCCCTCCGCTTCTTCACAAGAACCATGTCGAGGATACGCTGTCTTCTCTCGATATCCGAAACCATAGCCATGACGGGTTGCGCAACGCCCTGCTTTCGTCGCTGCATGAGCAGGGTCTGGATGAAAAAGAAGCGCTCGTCGCCTATATACAAACGCAAATGCCGGGATTCGGGCTAGCGTCGCTGACAGGCGAAACACTGACCATGCCTTACAAGCAGGACCTGTCTATCGAGGATGCGTGGAAACTGTGGAACGAAACGGTATCGATCTACCGCATCGAGCATATGCGACTCGAACTGGACGAACTCAACGACCGCATGGGCCAGCATATGGACGAGGCGAACTACCAGCGCTGGATGGAACTCAAGCAGGCCATCGTGCAGGCCGAAGCCGCCCGCGCCGCCGAAAACGCCGAACCCGATATCACCTGAAATTTCGACTTAATTTACAAAAACTCATTGAAAAAAATAATAAATGCCTTATCTCTAGCCTGTTTTAGGGTCGCCGAAAATAGGCGTATTCCGATAATATCCGTCTTTGTCATAACGTTAGGCCAAAAATCGTGAGGTCGTATGTGGTGGTTATGGCTGGATTCCAAAGGCAAAAAGGGTAAAAGCTCCATGTCCCAGAAACGTTCCGCTGCCAAAAAATCGCCCGCCAAGGCCAAGAAAGCGTCCGCCAAAACCAAACCGAAAGCCGTTAAGAAACGTCCCGCACAACAGAAAGCAACCAAGAAACCCATGAGCAAAAAAATCGCGGCCAAAAAACCCGTTGCCGCCGCCAAGGCAAAACCCACCCCGCAGGCCAAAAACACCCAAAAAACAAAATCCCAGGAGATCGTCACTGTGAAAGACAGCAAGAATGCTGCCAAAAACGCGGGCAAAATGCCCGGCAAAAAAGAGACCGCCGCAAAAAAACCGGAAACCGGAAACAAAGAAGAAACGCAACAGGCCATCGTGCGCAAGCTCCTTTCCATGGGCAAGGCGCGCGGCTTTATCACCTATGAAGAATTAAACAGCGTCCTGCCACCGGAAGAATTTTCACCGGAAGTGATCGACGCCGCCATCGGAGCGCTCAACCAGGCCGACATCAACGTCGTCGAAGAAGGCGCGCCCATGGACCCCGCCGAAACCCCGCAGGAATTCGACGCGGAAGAACCCGAAAACGTAGGCCGTTCCGACGATCCGGTGCGCATGTACCTGCGTGAAATGGGCAACGTGGAGCTGCTCTCGCGCGAAGGCGAAATCGAGATCGCCAAGCGCATCGAATCAGGCCGCGAAACGATCATCAGCGCGCTTTCGGAATGCCCGCTGGTCATGAAGGAAATCCTTTCGTGGCGCGATGAGCTGGACGCAGGCACCATCCTGCTGCGCGACATCATCGACCTCGACGCCACCTACGGCGCCGGTAACGAAGCCACCGGCTTCTCGGCGGAATCCGCCGCCCGCAGCGCCGCACCAGCAGCCGTTCCTGCCGCCGCTCCCGCCCCCGCCGCCAAAGCCCCGCCCGCGCCGAAGAAAAAAGCCGAGAGCGATGAAGATGACGACGAAGAAGAAATCGAAGACAAGGAAGAAGGCGCGGAAGAAGCCGAGGCCGAGGAAGATTTCAGCGATGAGGACGATGGCGCCGTCTCCCTGCTCGCCATGGAAAACGCGCTGAAGCCGCAGATACTCGAAACGCTGAACCAGTTCGCCAAGGTCAGCAAAAAAATGCGCAGCCTCCAGGAAAAACGCCTGACCAAATCGTTCGGCGAAGGCAAATACAGCAAGGATGACGAGAAGGTATACCAGAAGCTCCACCACGAGCTGGTCGAACTGATGATGGGCGTGCGCTTCACCATCTACCGCGTCGAAGGCCTGATCCTGAAACTCTACGACCTGAACCGCCGTTTGACCGTGCTTGAAGGCAAGCTCCTGCGCCTGGCCGAAGGCCGGAAAATCCCGCGCAAGGCGTTCATCGAAGCCTATATCGGCAGCGAGCTGGAACCGGGCTGGCTTAAAAAAGTCGGCGCGCGCGCGGAAAAAGGCTGGAAAGAATTCGTCACCAAAGACCAGGACGAGGTCGAAGCCATCCGCAAGGAAATCACCGCCATGGCCGAAGCTGCCGGGCTCGATATCGGCGAATTCAAACGCATGATCCTCGCCGTGCAGAAAGGCGAGCGCGAAACCAATCGCGCCAAGAAGGAAATGATCGAAGCGAATCTGCGCCTCGTAATTTCCATCGCCAAGAAATACACCAACCGCGGCCTGCAATTCCTCGACCTGATTCAGGAAGGCA
>CAZBUX010000081.1:0-7438 GCA_964495185.1 uncultured Rickettsiales bacterium
GCGCGGGCGGGCGACATCCGCCATTCGCTCGGCGACGCCAGCGCCGCGAAAAAAGCACTCGGCTTTTCCGCCACGACGGATTTGCGCGACGGATTGGCAAGGACGGCGGCTTCAGTATGATGCGCGCACTGCTCTTCTGCCTGATGCTATGCGCCGCCCCCGCCTTCGCCGCGCCGGAAAAATGGGTGGTGTATTATAATGACAAGCTGCCCGCCGAGGCGTTTATGGGCTACGACCTCGTGGTGTTCGACGGGCAGCACCATCCGCCGCTGGCGCCGCTGAAGGAAAAAGGCAAAATCGTGCTCGGGTATTTAAGCCTCGGCGAAGCAGAAAATTATCGGCCCTATTTCAAGGAACTGAAAAAGAAAAAGCTGCTGCTTGCCGCCAATCCGCACTGGAAGGGGCATTATTATATCGATATCCGCAAAGCCGCATGGCGCGAATACGTGGTTGAAACGCTGATTCCCGCACTGCTTGAAAAAGGATTCGATGGCGTCATGTTCGACACCATCGACAGCCCGCTTTACACCGAAACCGTCGACCCGAAACGCTACGACGGCATGCGCGAGGCAGCCATCCAGCTTATCGAGATCGTCCGCGCGCGCTTTCCGAACATAAAAATCATGCTCAACCGCGGGTTCGAAATCCTGCCCGACGTCGCGCCAGATATCGACATGTTCATGGCCGAAAGCATTTACACCGACTGGCGTACAGGAAAGAAAACCGCGAGCTTCGTGCCGGAAACGACGCACACCTATTATATGGACACCATCCGCGCCGCACAGGCAAAAGCGCCACTACTGAAAATCTACAGCATCGATTACTGGCCGCCGAAAGATACGGATGGGGTGAAAAATATTTACGCAAAGCAGCGGGAATACGGTTTCGTGCCGTACGTGTCCGTGCCCAACCTCCAGAATATAGTAGCGGAACCTGAATGATTTTACGATTTACCATTCGTCATTGCAAACACAGAGAAGCAATCCAGTGTGCCGCGCCTGCGGCACGAATAGCTACTATGTCGCGCCAATGGCGCTTAGGCTGGATTGCTTCGCTTGCGCTCGCAATGACGGGGTTTTTGCTCCCTACCCTCGCCCACGCGCAGGAAGGCAAGCCCATACCGCGCGTTCTGCTTGCGCTTTATAACGGCGAGGAAGAGTCCAGCCCACGAGCGACGCAGGTGCACCGCTTCCTCGAAATGCCCGCCAACCACCTTGGCTTTGATGTGCGTTATGCCGACGTGCAGAACCCCCTGCCCGTACTCGGCGACGAGGTGCGTGGCATCGTGGTGTGGTTCAACAGCGGCAGCGAAGTACCGGACGCGAAAGCCTATCTCGAATGGCTGACGTCGGCACTGGCGCAGGGGAAAAAACTGGTCGTCGTCGAAAACCCCGGTATCGGCGCAAGCGCCCGCAAGGACGCCGCGCTCGTGCAGAAATGGAACCGGGCGCTCGGCTATATCGGCCTCATGGACGGCAACGGCTGGAACGCGGTGACCTATCAGGCCCGCATCGCGCGCATCGATCGCGAGATGGTCGGATTCGAGCGCCCGCTCGAAGGCGTGCTGCCGCCTTTCGGCGATACGCGCATCATCCCCGGAAAAGCCAAAAGCCACCTTCAGGTGACGATCAACAAGGGACAGGCAAGCGACACCGTCGACCTCATCACCACCGGCAAGGGCGGCGGGTATGTGGCGGAAGGCTTCGCCATTTTCCACGTGGTGGAGGAAAACAAAACGCGCATCAGCCAGTGGTTCATCAATCCCTTCGAATTTTTAAAGCAATCGCTGGATGCGGGGTTCATGCCGGTGCCGGACGTCACGACGCTGAACGGGCGGCGGATATTCTACAGCCATATCGACGGCGACGGCTGGAATAATATTTCGGAAATCAAAGGCTACGAGCAGAACCACATCATCTCGGCGGAAGTGCTTCGGCGTGAAATTCTGAAGCCTTACAGCGACTTCGCGTTCAACGTGGGGCTGATCACCGCCGACGTCGATCCCGATTGCTTCGGACTCAAGGGCAGCGACAAGGTGGCACGCGATATTTTCGCCCTGCCCAACGTGGAACCAAGCAGCCATACCCACAGCCACCCGCTGTTCTGGCGGTTCTTCGAGGATTATAAGCGCGAGAAGGAACTGCCCCTGCTTGAGCGCTACCCGCCACGCCCGAAAGACCAGGCATCCCTGATCGAAACGATCAAAACCACCGCCAGCCCTGATGAATGGAAAACGCCGGTATGGTCCTCGGACGTAAAAGCCACCCACGCGTACGACAGCGCCCCTCCGCGCCTCGGCCGCAACGACGAATCCGACGATGAAGTCTTAAAGAAATATTACCATACCCCGCGCAGCTACGCCTGCAAACCCTTCGACCTCGATCAGGAAATCCTGGGCAGCATCGCGGTGGTAAACGCCCTGTCGCCGGAAGGGAAAAAAGCGACGCTCATCCAGTGGTCGGGCGATACCTCGCCATTTGCGGGGGCCATCGCCAAAGCGCGCGAGGCAGGACTACTCAATATAAATGGCGGCGATTCGCGGTTCGATAACGAATACCCCTCTTATTCGTCAGTCGCCCCCATCGGGCTTGCCATCGACGGCGTACGGCAGATTTATTCCTCCAACAGTAATGAGAACACCTACACCAATCTCTGGCGCGATCGGTTTTTCGGGTTCCGCTACCTGCAAACCACTGTGCAGAATACCGAAAACCCCATCCGCGTGAGCCCGTTCAACCTCTATTTCCACGTCTATTCGGCCCAGAAGCAGGCGAGCCTCAACGCCGTAAAGGAAAATCTGGAATTCGCCCGCACGCAGCATCTTATCCCCATTACGGCAAGCGCGTTCGCCCGAATCGCCGACGGGTTCTACGCCGCAAGCATCACGCAGCTCTCGCCGCTGAGCTGGAAAATCACCAATCGCGGGGCACTTGAAACGGTGCGTTTCGACCTCGCGGAGGCGTACGACGTTGATTTTACCGCCTCTAAAGGGGTGCTTGGCGCACGCTTCCATCAGGCAAGTCTCTACGTGGCATTGGACGCCAGCGCAGACAATCCAGTTATTGTACTGAAAAACAACAAGAAAAGAAAGTCCCCCCCGCCGCTTCCCACAAAACCGTATCTTATAGAAAGCACATGGCAAATAAATAACTTGCAAGATAGTAAATTATCTTTAACTTTCAGCGCGCACGGATACGGAAACGCGCAAATGACATGGATCATGCCGAAACCCGGAAAATACAAGGTGCTTGTAAAACAACGGGATGCAATCGCGCAGGAAATTGAAGCCAGCGCCGATGAAAATCATGCTATGACATTTACGGTTGATAAGGTAAACCCCGCTACGGTATATAACTTCGAAATTCTGGCCAGATAGCATGTCGAAAAAACACTATATCGTCGTCTTCCTGATGATCGTCGCCGCCATCGCCGGTAGCTTCTGGCTGATGCCCAAAGCGCAGGAGCTCGCGCTCATGCAGATGAAAGACAAGCATTTTGAAGAAGCGCTGAAATCGTATGAGTCGCAACTCGCCTCGGGCAACCTCACGCTCGAAGTGGTCACGCAGCTCTCTACGCTTTACCTCCAGACCGGCGCCATCGACAAAGCCATCGAAGTCATGGAAAAATTTGTCGCTGCCCACCCGTCCGACGTTGAAGCCCGTTCCAAGCTCGGCACCTATTACCAATACGCGCAGCGCTCCGACGACTACCTGAAAAACCTCGAGGAAATCAACGCCATCAAGTCAAAGCCCGAAGTGCTCAAGGCGCTGTCAGACATCTATAACTTCAACACCGAATACAACAAGCAGGCCGATACGCTGAAGAAGCTCATCGAAGCCGAACAGGGCAAGGATCCGCAGCACTTCGCCGACCTCGCCGACATCCTTGCCACGAATAAATCCTACGCCGACGCAACCACCACGCTGCAACGCATGCGCGAAGTGCATCCCGACAAGTTCGGCTTCAAGCAGGCGGAGCTGCTTACGAGCCTGCTTCTTGACGCCAAGCAGCCGGAAGAAGCGCTGAAAATCGCCAGCGAATGGGTCGCTGCCCACCCCGACGACGAACAGGCCGCGCGCCTTTCCAACCTGTTATTATATAAGGGCTCGCCGGAGCTGGCCGCGCAGTTCTTCGCAGGACTAAACGACGAATGGATCAACAGCAACCCCAGCGTGCTGCAGCAATACATCATGCTGCTCATCGCGCAGGGCAAGGAAGACGACGCTTATAACCGCCTCGCGAAAATGCACGAAGCGAAGCAGGAACTGCCGGTTGAGCTGAAACAGCAACTCCTCTTCCTCGCCGCCTCGCACGGCGATGAAGCGCTGGTCAACACCATCCTCGCCAATGTCGATCCGGGCACGCTGTCGGAAAGCCAGGCCATCGCGCTGGTCGAGCTTGCCGTCACCCGCAAGGACGAGCGCCTGCTCCATATCATCACCGAAAGCTTCACCGAAGCGGCATACGGCGAAACCCACCCGGCATTGCTCGCGGTGATCGCTATAGCCAACGGAAGCAATGACGCCGACGCGAAATGGAAGAAGCTCGATGCCACCACCCTGCCCGCGCAGAAATCGCTGCAGGTCGCCCGCTTCTGCGCACGCTACAAGAAATACGACTGCTCGGGCCGTTTCCTCGAAGCAGTGCAAAAGAACGGCGAGCTTAGCGATTCGGAAGTCGCCAACATCGCTTCGATCTATCTTGAAATAGGTCAGGCGGCCCCGGGATATGCGTATCTCCAGCAGGAAATGAAAACGCGCCAATCCTCACCGGAACTGGCTGAAGTCATTATCAAATACGCCGCCGCCCGCGGCGACGACCGCGCCATCGAAACATGGCTTTCCGAGCACGGCAAAGACGCAAGCCAGCGCCAGATCACCGACCTTACCTTCACCGCCAGCAACAACGGCAGGCTCGCAACAGCCGCTACGCTCGCCTCGTTCCTGCATGAGAAATACAACTCTCCGATGTCGCGCAGCGTGCTGGCCAACATCAGCGTGAAAACCGGCCAGTTCGAAGAAGCCGTGCAGCTCCTGCGCGGCGCTAACGACCTCACTGAAGACGACGAAGACAGCTACGTCGCCGCACTCGCCAAACTCGCGCCGCACCAGCCGGAATACCGTAAGGAACTCACCGAATACGCACAGGCGAAGCTGAACAGCGACCTGCCCAAGCGCCGCAAATTAGCGCTGGTCTACGGCCTGATCAACGCCAGGCAGACCGAAGTGGCGATGCCCTATATCCGCGAACTCGCGATGAAAGACGGCGGCCAGTGGGCAGCGATTTACGCCGACGCGCTCACCAAGCAGGGCAAGCACGCCGAAGCGCGCGATTTCTGGCTCACCGTGGCGAACCAGCCCTCCACCCCCGCCAGGCAGAAAAAGCAGATCGCCTACACACTGCTCGATAGCGGCTACAAGCAGGACGCCGAGAATATTTTCGCCAGGCTCGCGCAGAACGCCGATGCAGGCAGCGACGAAGTAAAAGCCCTCGTTTATCTCTGGGGCCCGCGCCCGTCCGCCAATAATCTCCAGTGGATGGAATCGCGCTTCGCCCGCAGCAAAGGCAAGGAACAGGACGCATGGGCCGTAATGATCGCCGAAGGCGCTCCTTCCGAATACTTCGTTGATTTCGTACAGCGTAACCCGCAGAGCATCCATAATCCCGCCGTCGCGCGCGGGTATTTCCAGGCGCTCGCCTCCGAGGGCGAACTCGCCGCAAAGCATGATGAATACTTAGCGCTCGCCAAATCCTCCGGCGATGCCGCGCTGCTTACCGCCTACGCCGAAACCGCCCGCGATAACGGCCTCCCGCGCCAGTCGCGCTATGCTTATGAGGCGCTCGCCGAGATGACGCCGAACGATGCCGTCGTCCTTCGCGAAACCGGCCTTGCCGCCATCCGGCAGGCGGATTACACCGCCAGCCAGCGTTACCTGAAACGCTATATCGACCTCGGCCCAACCGGCACGTCGGTCGATAACGAAGCCTACCGCGCATTCTTCCATTACGGCGAAATCCTCCGCCGCGACCATAAAGACGAAGAAGCAAAGCCCTATTATAAGATGGCGCTCAAGGTGCTCGACGCGCAGAACGCGACCTCCACCGAAGCGGTGTCGATCCGCGCGCAAAGCCAGGTCTGGTCTGGCGACAGCAAGGCGGGCCTGAAAACCTTCGACGAAGCGATAGGCATCTACCCGAACGACGACATCCTGCGCGCCGATTACATCGGCACGCTGATCGACCTGAAAAACTACGAGCGGGCGCGCAACCAGCTGGCGCTGCCAACCTCGGCCATGCAGCCGGGCGAAGACATCATGGTCGCCCTGCCCCCGCAGGATACCATCAAAAGCTACACGCTGCTCAACCACGACCGCGAAGTGCTGCTGCGCTTCAAGCAACCGATTTCCGCCGTGGGCAAGAACACCATCAACGGCCTGATCGCCACGCCGTCGAGCGACACCACGCTCGGCTACGATACCATGCTGATCTCAGCCCGCCCCGGCTACCGCTTCCAGTTTGACACCGAAGCCAAGCTCCCCGGCCTGCTGGTCACCGCCGACAACGAAGCGCAGGGCTATCAGGAAGCCAAGCAGGTCGCGCTGCGCTACGAGCTGCTTGCTGCGCGCGTGGAACTCGAAACCGGCCATACCTACGACGCCGCCACGCGCCTGAACAAAATCCTGCCCGATTACGCGAACGACCCGCAGCTTCTCGGCTTCACCGCCAACGCCGAAAATTACGGCGGCAACTGGCCGCGCGCGCAGTGGCTGCTGAAAACCGCCCGCGGCATCTCGCCCGAAAACGAAGACCTCGCCAAGCTCGATAAGGACATGCGCCGCCTGAACGCGCCGAACGTGAAAATCGACCATGAATGGGTGCGCCGCGGCAACGACCGCGAGAACATCACCACGCTTTCGGGCTTCGTAAACGCCAACGGGCATTTGCAGGTCGGCGGCTCCTTCCAGAACAATTACGTGGACGCCATCTTCGTGCGCCGCGCCGACGGACGCGTGGGTAATTTCAAGAATACCCGCCAGAACGCAGAAATCTACGGCCTCTACCACACCACTAACGGCAAGCGCTTCAAAGCCGCCCTCTACGCCAACAACGACACGCTGGGCGCGGGCGCCTATTTCGGCTTCTTAAACCCGCTCGGCGAAACCACCGTCGAAGGCGAATTCCACCGCAGCTACTGGGATTTCGTGGAAACCGTCCTCGACAGCGCCACGCGCGACCGCATCGCCGTCATCCACACCGTCAAGCCGCTCGACCGCCTGACCATCAGCGCCGGTCCGGGGCTTAACCGCTATAACGTCGAAGACAAGAGCAACGTGATGAGCACCGCTTCCGTCGAAGCCACGGTCATCTACCGCCTCATCGACGAACAACCCTTCCTCGCCATCGGCTACGGGCTCGACGCCGAATACGAAATCAACCA
>CAZBUX010000082.1:0-7387 GCA_964495185.1 uncultured Rickettsiales bacterium
AGTATCGAGCGGCGCGTCGTCCGATATCAAATACGCCACCGCCCTCACCCGCGCCATGGTCACCGAATGGGGCATGAGCGACAAGATCGGCCCGCTTTTCTACGGCACCGACCAGCAGGAAGTGTTCCTCGGATATTCCATGGGCCAGCAATCGCGGATTCTTTCCAATGAAATGATTTCGACCATCGACGCCGAAATCAAGCGCATCGTCGAGGAAGCCCATGCCAAGGCCACGCATATCCTCACCGAGCATCTCGACGAGTTGCATAAGCTCGCAAACGCCATGCTCGAATACGAAACCCTGACCGGCGACGAAATTAAAGCCGTCATCAAGGGCGAACCCATCCGGAAAAACGAATCAACGCCGGCAAAAACTGCCGTCGCGCGCTCGTCGCTCCCGCGCGGGAAAAAAGCGGCGTCCGGCGGCAGCAACGATAACGCGTCACCGCCGGAGGCTTAATCACGATGAAACTTTTCGGCACGGACGGCATTCGCGGCACGGCCAACCTTCATCCCATGACGGCCACGCTCGCGCTTAAGGTGGGCATGGCGGCGGGACAGATTTTCCTGCGCGGCGACCACCGCCACCGCGTGGTGATCGCCAAGGACACGCGGCTTTCGGGGTATATGATCGAACCGGCGCTGACCGCCGGGTTCGTGTCGGTGGGGATGGACGTGGTGCTGGTCGGGCCGATGCCTACGCCTGCGGTCGCCATGCTGGTGAAAGCCATGCGCGCCGATATCGGCGTGATGATCTCGGCGTCGCATAACCCCTATCAGGATAACGGGATCAAGCTCTTCGGCCCCGACGGCCACAAGCTTTCCGACGACGTCGAACGTCAGATCGAGCAACTCATCGCCGACGAGCGCTTCGAGGCGCTCGCCAAACCCGACAAGCTCGGCCGCGCGAAACGGCTCGACGACGCGCAGGGCCGCTACATCGAATTCGCTAAAAGCACTTTCCCGAAAAGCCTCACGCTCGACGGGCTGAAAATCGTCGTGGATTGCGCCAACGGCGCGGCGTATCAGGTGGCGCCGCTCATCCTGCGCGAGCTCGGCGCGGAGGTGGTGGCCATCGGCATTTCCCCCGACGGGTTCAACATCAACCGCGATTGCGGCTCGACCTCAACAAAACTTTTATGCGACACCGTGATGGCCGAAAAAGCCGATATCGGTATCGCGCTGGACGGCGACGCCGACCGCGTCATCATCTGCGACGAAACCGGCCATATCGCCGACGGCGACCAGCTCATGGCCATGATCGCCACGCATTGCCACGCGATGGGAACGCTGAAAGGCGGCGGCATCGTCGCCACCGAAATGTCGAATATGGGGCTGGAGCGCTTCCTCGCTACAAAAAAACTCATGCTCGCGCGCACCAAAGTCGGCGACCGCTACGTCGTGGAGCATATGCGCGCTTACGGGTTCAACGTCGGCGGCGAGCAATCGGGCCATATCATCATGTCCGACCACGCCACCACCGGCGACGGCATCGTGGCGGCGCTGCAGGTGCTCGCGTATATGCGCGAGGACGGCCGCCCACTTTCGAAATGCGGTAAGTTATTCACGCCGATGCCGCAACTGCTGCGCAACGTCACCTATCACGGCCCCTCGCCGCTTAAGCAGGACAAGGTGCAGGCCGCCATCGAATCGGCGAAAAAGAAACTCGGGAATTCCGGCCGCGTATTCATCCGCGAATCAGGCACCGAGCCGCTGGTGCGCGTCATGATCGAAGGCGAAGACCGCAAGGCCATCGAATCGCTGGCGGATACGCTAGTGACGGCGATCAGCGCGTAGATTCGCGTGGCTTCCGGTCATAAAGCACGCGTCCTGATCGTCGCAGGCTCCGATTCGGGCGGGGGTGCCGGCATCCAGGGCGATATCAAGACCGTAACCACGCTCGGCGGCTATGCCGCCACCGCCATCACCGCGCTCACCGCCCAGAATACGCAGGGCGTATTCGGCATACACGACGTGCCCGATGCTTTTATCCGTAAGCAAATGACGCTGGTGCTGGACGACATTGGCGCCGATATTGTCAAAACCGGCATGCTCCACAAGGCGAGCGTAATCGAAACGGTGGCGGATATACTGACCGATTCGCAGCCCCTGCCGCTCGTACTCGATCCGGTGATGTTCGCCAAGGGCGGCGCGGCGCTGCTTGCGCCCGACGCGCTGGATATCCTCAAATCACGGCTGATACCGATGGCGATGCTCATCACGCCGAATATTCCGGAAGCGGAATATCTTTCCGGGATGGAAATACATAATACCGCCGATATGGAGCAGGCCGCAATGCACATCCTGTCGATGGGCTGCGAAGCCGTGCTGCTCAAAGGCGGGCATCTGGAAGGCGAAGAGGTTCACGACCTGCTTGCCGATTCGCATGGGCATAGCTGGTTCCACGCGCAACGCATTGATACGCGTCACACTCACGGCACCGGCTGTACGCTGGCTTCGGCGGTGGCCACGGGGCTGGCGCAGCGCATGACGCTGAAAAACGCCACCATGCGCGCACGCAATTATGTGAGAAAAGCCATCGAGGCAGCACCCGGATTCGGCAAGGGGCACGGCCCGCTCGGCCACGCGCAGACGATTACGGAATTTTCGAATTAACGCTGGAGCAGGTCGGGCATCGCGCGCGATTGCTGTAGCCGCTCGACATGGCTCAGTCCCGGCGCGCGCTCGGGAATGTTAGCAAACGCCACGGTTTGCAGCGCCTGCGATTTCTCGCGGCCAAATTCCGGCTTGCGGAAGTGCGCGGCAAGCTTGGTGAAGCCGTCCTTGAATTTATCGAGCAGGCCTTCTTTTTCCGGTACTTCAGCTTCGGTTTTCGGCACGACGCCGGAGGACTGGCCTTCGACGGTGAAGGCAAGCTCGGTGGCGTTGAACCTGCCGCTGTTGATGCCTTCGACCATGCGGTCGAGCTGGATCATAGGCCCGAGGGCGGCGGTGATCTGCTGACGGGCGGACAGGCCGAGATCGTCGTAGTTCTTGCCGTATTGCAGTTTGATCATGGCGTCGAGCTCAGGACTCGCTTTCACGAAGACGTCGAACACCTGCTCGCGGCTGATGGTTTTGCCTTTTTCATGGTCGCGCTCGATATCGGAGATACGGTCATGCGCCGTGTCTTTGTGCAGGCCGAGCACGCGGCCGGTGATCCATTTCAGGGGCTCCTTGATCATGTTGTAGGAAACCACCCCGGTGGCCATTTCGGCGATGGTCGCCGACGCGCCGTTCATGCCCGAAAACATTTCCGCGCCGATCGCCACATTCACCAATGCGAAGGATGCAAGGCTCGCGATAACCGAAAGTACGACGCCGATATTACGATTCCGGCGGGCTTTTTTCAGCGCGTCGGCGATGGTTTTATTGGCTTCGATCCCGCGCGATGGATCGCCTTTCGCTATGATTTCCAAGTCTTTGTCTTTTAGTTTTCCAGCTGGCTTACCAAGCTTCGCCTCAAGCTCTTCGGAATAGAGCTGCCCTATGTTGTGGAGCTTGTAATTGTAGCTCATCTGGGTGAGCGCGGCGCTAAGCGCGGTGGTGAGCCCGAGCCCGACCAGTACGCCAAGCTGGGGGCCGAAGGTGGCGAGCGTCGCCCCGGCGCTGCCGCTGGCCGCGATAACCGGGCCGCCGTTGAGCAACACAATGCCTTCCTTGCCCGCGACAAGCGTCGTGCCGTAGCCCAAATCGTGCTTCAGCACTTGCAATCCTGTGTCAACCTTATGTACTGACGGCATAATTTTAACAATCCTATACTAGCATTGTACAGGATATCGCCCAGAAAAATATGAAGGTTTTGTGAATGTTGAAAATTAAAGGCCCATTGCCAGATATTCCCGGGCGTGTTTGACGTAATTTTCCGCCGAAACCGGGATAAACGCCCGTTCTTCCGGGGTTAAAAGCCGGAAGAACTTGGCCGGGTTGCCTGCCCAGATCTGGCCGGCGGGGATGCGTTTTCCGGGGGTAACCAATGCCCCGGCGGCTACCCAGCCGCCTTTTTCGACTACCGCGCCGTCCATGATGGTGGCGCGCATGCCGACAAAACATTCGTCTTCCAGCGTGCAGGCGTGGAGCAGCGCCGAGTGGCCGATGGTGACGTTGGAACCGATATGGGTGGGGCCGGTTTCGCGGGTGACGTGGATTATCGTGCCGTCCTGAATATTGGTGCGGTTGCCGATGCGGACGATGTTGACGTCGCCGCGGATGGCACAGGAAAACCACACGCCGGAATCTTCACCGATCACTACGTCGCCCACCACCGCGGCGCCGGGCGCGACAAACGCTTTCGGCGAAATCGTCGGACTCACGCCGCCGACGCTGTATTCGCCGCGATAGGGAAGGATGTAAGGTCTGCTCATGTTTCCATTATGGAAACATAGCGGTCATTTGCAAGCCGGTTGTTTCGGGAAGGCCGAACATGAGGTTCATGTTCTGCACCGCCTGGCCGGACGCGCCTTTGACGAGGTTGTCGATGACCGAAACGAGGATCGCCTGACCGGGCACGCGACCGGCAAAGACATTGATGAGGCAATGGTTGGTGCCGCGCACCTGATGCGTCGACGGCATGGCGCCCTCGGGAAGCACGTGGACGAACGGCTCGTTTCCGTAGGATTTCACGAGCGCGGCGCGCAGGTCGGATGAGGTTTTTCCTTTGGCGAGCTGCACGTAGATCGTCGAAAGTATACCGCGGTTCATCGGCAGCAGATGCGGCGTGAACGTCACGGCGATCCCCTGCCCCAGGCTCTGTTCGATCTCGGGCGTGTGGCGGTGCGAGGCGACGCCGTAGACGCTGAAGCCGTCGTTGATTTCGGTGAAAAGATTCGATTGCTTGGCGCTCCTGCCCGCGCCGGTGACTCCGGATTTGGAATCGACGATGATACCGTACGTTTCGATCAGGCTGTTTTTGATAAGCGGAATCAGCGGCAGCGCCGCCGAAGTCGGGTAGCAGCCGGGATTGGCGACGAGCCGCGCGGGTTTAACACGGTCGCGGGCGATTTCGGTGAGGCCGTAAACGGCTTCTTTCTGCAGATCCACCGCCTGATGGGCGTGGCCGTACCACTGCTTATAAAGCTCGGGATCTGCTAGGCGGAAATCGGCAGAGAGGTCGATGATCTTCAGGTGTTTCGGAAGGGCGGCGATCACCGTTTGCGTGGTGCCGTGCGGCAGGCAGCAGTATACGAGGTCGATTTTCGAAAAATCGGCCTGTTCGATGGTAACGAGCGCCGGCAGATCGAGATGGCGCAGATGCGGATAGACCTCGCCGATGGATTTCCCCGCCTGCGAATCGCCGGTAAGCACAGTGATATGGGCGTTCGGATGCAGGTGCAGGATGCGGATCAGCTCAGCGCCGGTGTAGCCCGAAGCGCCGAGGATGGCGATAGTGATTTTTTCGTTCGTCATAATGCGTTCTCAATACAAATAAAAAAGGCGCCCCGCAAGGCGCCTTTTTCGTTGGACATATTCCCCGCGATCAACGCTTGGAGAACTGGAAGCTGCGCCGTGCTTTCTTGTGTCCGTATTTTTTGCGTTCCACCACGCGGCTGTCGCGGGTGAGGAAACCGCCCTTGCGCAGTGCAGAGTGGAAGATGCTATCGTATTCGTCCAGCGCGCGGCTGATGCCGAGGCGAACGGCGCCCGCCTGACCGGAAAGACCGCCGCCGACCACGGTGCAGTCGATGTCAAAATTGCCGATGCGGTCGATGGCCTTGAAGGGCTGGTTGATGATCATGCGCAGCACGGGACGCGCGAAATAGGTTTCGAATTCCCTGCCGTTTACGGTGATCTTGCCGTTACCGCGCTTCACCCACACGCGGGCGATTGCGTTCTTGCGGCGGCCGGTGCCGTAGGTTTTGAGTTCCTGGCTGGCGGCGGCTTTGTCTTTCGACGCCTTGGCGGGGGTTTCTGCTTTTGCTGCTGTTTTAGCCACGTTGATTACCTCTTGTTCTTCGGATTCTTGGCGGCGAAATCGTACACCACCGGCTGTTGCGCCGCATGCGGATGCTCAGTGCCGCCGTATACGCGCAGCTTGGTGAGCTGGCCGCGGGCGAGCGGGCTTTCCTTCGGCATCATGCGCTCGACGGCCTTCTCGATAACGCGCTCGGGATGCTTGCCGGTGAGGATGAATTCGGGGGTAGCGGTCTTGATGCCGCCCGGATGGCCGGTGTGGCGATAATAAATCTTTTTCTCACGCTTCTTGCCGGTGAGCTTCACCTTATCGGCATTGATGATGACGACATGGTCGCCGGTATCGATATGCGGGGTGAAAATGGTTTTGTGCTTGCCACGCAGGATTTTTGCCACGTCCGAAGCCAGACGGCCCAGCACGACGCCTTCGGCGTCGATGAGCAGCCATTTGCTTGTAACTTCAGAGGGTTTGGCCGAATAAGTATGCATAAAAAATGCCTGTATTTCTATCTAAATTCTAAAAAAATGGAGCTGGAATCTATTGCAAGGAAATGGCCAAGTCAATAGCAAAAAGCGCCGTTTCCGGGGGATATTTCCTTACGGGAAAATCTTATAGCGCATACCGCCCAGCACCCCGTCCACCCTCGAATCGGTGCCAAGCGGCAGGAAACACTGGCGGTAACGCACGAGCTGGCCGAGGGAGGTGCGGGTTTCCCCCTCGTCGATCACCGGGCGGCGGCTGGCGACGGTCGCCCCTATATATTTGGACAGTTTGAGAACATCCGGCGAGACCATGGCGGCGGCTTCGTCTCTGGAAAGCTCGTGGCGGTAGGCCTGCACCACCTCGTCGCCGATAAAGGCAAAGCGGTAATCCTGCTTGCTGAAGTCGTTGATATGGATAAGGAAACAGCTATTCCACAGATCGCTGATTTCCTCCGGGTCGATGTCGTCGCGCAAGGGGATGTCGCGGCCCATGCGAAGCCGCTCCCAGTAGGCCAGCAGGCGCAGGGTGATGCGCCGTTCGATTCCGGGAAACATTTCTTTCATGCGGTGCAACCGTGGTTGATGGCGGTTTCCCAGTATACCGCAACCGGGCCAGAAACTCTAGGATATTGAGCCAAGACCTTGATTTATAACATCAACCGTAACGGCCAGTGATGTAATCCTGCGTCTGCTGGTGGGTGGGGCTGGTGAAGATGCGGCTGGTGGCGCCGGATTCGATAATCCTGCCCATGTGGAAGAAACAGGTCTGCTGCGATACGCGCGCGGCCTGCTGCATGGAATGGGTGACGATGACGATGGTGTAGTCTTTTTTAAGGTCGCTGATTAATTCCTCGATGCGGGCGGTAGCTATGGGATCGAGCGCCGAGCAGGGTTCGTCCATGAGGATGATCTCGGGACTGACCGCCAGCGTGCGCGCGATGCACAGGCGCTGCTGCTGCCCGCCCGAAAGCGAGGTGCCTGGCTCGTGGAGCCG
>CAZBUX010000083.1:0-6345 GCA_964495185.1 uncultured Rickettsiales bacterium
CATGAGAGGTTCTTATGGTTTGCTGTCATTATTATGCTCGCGCTTTCTGTGGCTTCCGGAGTCTGGTCACTTCTATATCATCCTCGCCCCGCTACTGTAGGTGAGGCATATCAGCTATTATATCAGTTCCAAAACAGTCAGATGCTGATTTGCATACTAGGCGTAGCCCTTAGCTCTGTGGCGTTTCTTATTCGTTCCAAGCGACTCAGTATGTGTGCATTCGTGTTGGCTTTACTAGTTGCAGCACTTCTACTTGAGCCCTCCTTACGAGCCACACCATACTGGAGCAAGCAGTCACGCGCCGTCATCTCACTGTTTTTTATTGCATATGCAACATTCATAGCGTGGCTGCAACTCCAGTTCACTGTTGGGCGCCTTGAGAACGTAGCCCAGCAATGCCGATCGGTAAAAACGGCTGTGCCTGCTTTAGCAGTTTTTATGATATTATCATTCGCCGATCTGAATAATTCTTTTCAGTTTAACGACTATCTGAACCTGATTAGACAGGAGGTTAATTCTAAAACCGGCTTCATTCGCTATGAGGACACGAAGCTTAATGACCTTAAGCTTGATAAGTTCAGCACCAGTTGGGCATACCCTTCCATGAGCATATTATTAAGAAAGACGGAAGCAGGGGCGGTGATACTCAACCCAGAGATTTATAATGGAGGCTGGCAGCCATTCGATCCACTGACGGACATACCGTACCTGCATTTCGAACGTTACTACGAGAAACAGGATGGAAAGCCTACCCCTTAATCTTCACCAGCACGTGCTTCTTTCTGCCAGCCGATAACTTCACCGAGCCGTTATCGCGGAAAAGCGCCGGGCTTACGACGTCGTTTTCGTTTTCGATTTTCTGGTCGTTCAGGCGCGCGCCGCCGCCGCGGATCAGGCGGCGTGCATCACCGCCGGAGCTGGCGAGCCCGGCCTGACGGAGCAATTCATACACCGCGATGCCTTTACCCAGATCGGCGGCGGTCATGTTGAACACCGGCACGTCCTGCCCGACGCCGCCTTCCTCAAAGGTTTTCTTGGCGGTTTCGGCGGCTTGCTTGGCGGCGCGGTCGCCGTGGCAAAGCTTGGTCGCTTCATTGGCCAGAATCTTTTTGGCTTCGTTGACTTCCTGCCCTTTCAGCGCTTCAAGCTTCTGAATTTCCTTCATCGGCAGGTCGGTGAACAGGCGCAGGAAGCGGCCCACGTCGGCATCTTCGCAATTGCGCCAGTACTGCCAGTAATCGTAAGGGGTCAGCATATCCTTGGAAAGCCAAACAGCGCCCGCGGCGGTCTTCCCCATCTTAGCGCCCGAGGCGGTGGAAAGCAGCGGCGTAGTGAGCCCGTAAAGTTCCCTGCCTTCGTCCTGGTTAATGTAGCGCATGAAGGCTTCCGGCGTGTAGTCGCGCGGGTCAGTGCGCCTGGACTGGATAAGCGGCTGCACCTCAAGCACCTTCAGCGTTTTCTTGCCGTCTTTCTCGATATTCATCGGCTGGAAGCGTTTTTCACTGTCGATGCGGCGCATGAGATCGATACCCATGACGATATTGCCCCACTGGTCGGAACCACCGATTTGCAATCCGCAGCCGTAGCGCTGGTTCAGCTCCACGAAATCGTAGGCCTGAAGCACCATGTAGTTGAATTCAAGGAAGCTTAGGTTCTGCTCGCGCTCTAAGCGCATTTTTACGCTGTCCATCGTAAGCATGCGGTTGACCGAGAAATAGCGCCCATAATCGCGCAGGAAATCGATGTAGTTGAGCTTTTCCAGCCAGTCGGCGTTATTAACGAGGATGGCGTCGGTGGCGTTAGCGCCGAAACGCAGGAAATTTTCGAACACGCCGCGCAGGTTGTTTAAATTATTCTGGATGTCCTGATTGGTAAGCAGCTTGCGTGATTCGTCCTTGCCCGAGGGATCGCCAACCTTGGTGGTGCCGCCGCCTAGCAGCACGATCGGCTTGTGGCCGGTCTTTTGCAGCCAGCGCAGGGCCATGATCTGCATGAGACTTCCGACATGAAGGCTCGGCGCGGTGGCGTCAAATCCGATATAGGCAACGACGCGGTCCTTGCTTAAGCGCAGGTCTAGCTCATCCCCGTTGGTGCACTGGTGGATGAAGCCGCGCTCCTGCATCACGCGCATGAATTCGGACGAGTATTTAGTCATGAAGCTCCTTAAAGAATAAGGGATATTAGCACTCTTTTAACACCTATACCTTAAATTCTTCTTAATAATAAGCAATAGGATAGCAAAATGAGCAAGGACGACGAGGGGTATTGGGCATTAGGGCTTATGAGCGGCACGTCGCTCGACGGCATAGACACCGCCCTGATCCGCACTGACGGTGAACATATCCTCTCCTTCGGCCCTTCGATGACCGTGCCTTTCGAGCCGGAGCTGATGACCCGCCTGCGCGACGCCGTGCATGGCAAGGGCGACATGCTGGTCATGGAGCAGGAAATCACCCTGAAACACGCCGAAGCGGTCAAAACCCTGCTTAAGGAAGCGGGCATGAAATCGCGCGAAATACGCGTCATCGGCTTCCATGGCCAGACCGTAAGCCACCGTCCGGCTGAAAAAATGACCTGGCAGATAGGCAATGGCGCATTGCTTGCCGAAAAAACCGGCATCGACGTCGTCTGCGATTTCCGCCGCCGCGACATGGCCGCAGGCGGGGAGGGCGCGCCGCTGGTTCCGCTCTACCACGCCGCGCTCGCCCGCCACATGGAACTCCCGGTGGTCATGCTCAATATCGGCGGGATCGCCAATATCACATGGATTGGCCGCTCGGAGCACACCAGCAGCGAAGTCACCTCGCTCGACATCATCGCGTTTGACACCGGCCCCGGTAACGTGCTGCTCAACGAATGGGTCTACGCCCATACCGGCAAGGATTATGACAAGGACGGCAAGCTGGCGCTGGCGGGCACACCGAATATGGAGCTGGTAGCGGATATGCTGCGCGACCCGTTCTTCGACCGTCATCCCCCCAAGTCTCTCGACCGCAATGCCTTTAATTTCGACGCCCTGAAAGGCATGTCGAAAGAAGACGGCGCGGCCACCCTCACCGAATTCACCGCCGCCTCGGTCGAACGCGGCGCGGCCTTCTTCCCCGTGCCCGCCACCCAGTGGTTCGTCTCCGGCGGTGGCCGCAACAACCCCGCCCTCATGGCCGCCCTCAAACGGCATTTCGTTCAGGTTTTTCCTGTTGAATCCCTAGGCTGGGTAGGCGACGCCATCGAGGCGCAGGCCTTCGCCTTCCTCGCCGTGCGCTCGCTTAAAAAGCTGGCCTTGTCACTCCCAACCACCACCGGCACCCTCAGGGCGGTCACCGGCGGGGCGCTTTACAGGGCGTAAATTCAGTGGTTTCGCACTGCGAAGCCGCATTAAACCCTCTTTAACCATTTAAATTGTATAATGAATCCCAAAGAATCACGGGGATTCACGTACATGACACAGCCCGCTGCACTCACGCAAAGCGACATCGCCAAGCTGATGACCGACCGTTCGGCGGCAGCCCAGATGGACGTCGCGCAGAAACTCACCGCGCATTATACCGCCGAGGGCGAAGAAGGACTAAGCAAAGAGCAATCCGCCATCGCCAACGATATTTTCGGGGTGCTCCTCAGCCGCGCCGAGGTGCAGGTGCGGGCGGTGCTCGCCATGAACCTGAGCCACTCGGCACAACTGCCCGCCGATATCGCACGCAAGATGGCGTCAGACGTCGGCGAGGTCGCCACACCCATCCTCGAACATTCCACCGTGCTTTCCGACGAAGACCTCATGGCCCTCATCAAAGGCGCCGAGGTCAGGGAAGCCGCGGGCGCCGAAAAACTGGAGGCCATCGCACGCCGTAAAGTCGTATCTGAAACCATCACCGACGCGCTGGTGGAAACCAATATCGAATCCGTCGTCAAAACCGTCGTGGAAAACGAAGGCGCGCAGATCGCCGAAGAAACCTTCGACAAGATCACCGAGCGCCACAGCGAAAGCGCGGGCGTCATGGGCTCGGTGCTGCAACGCACCTCGGTGCCCGTATCGGTCATGGAGAAAGTCATCGAGCGCGTATCCGACACCATGCGGAAAACCTTGGAAGAAAAATACGGCAACCTCGTCGAGCTGAAAGAACTGAAGAAAGCGCTCGACCAGAGCCTGGAGCTGACCAGCCTCAAGATGCTGGGGTTCAAGGCCAACGACCAATACCTCATGCGCCTGATCAATCATCTCGATGGCAACAACAAGCTCTCGCCGTTCTCGGCCCTGTGCGTAGGCAACCTGCAACTGTTCGAAGTCAGCATGTCGCGCATCCTGCGCGTGCCGTTCAAGAACATGCAGACCCTGCTTTCCGATCCGGGCGGGTTCAAGGCCGCCTATATGAAAGCTGAACTCCCCGAAAGCATGTTCGAAGCCGCAGAGCTTGCCGCCCGCGCCATCCGCGAGATGGAAAACGAAAGCGTCGAGCAGACCGGTTTCAAGCAGATGTGCACCCCCTTCCAGGTCATGGAGCGAATGCGCCACATCTCGCAGGGCAACCACGTGGAAGGTATGGATTATCTCTTTGCCATGATGCAGCAAAGCACCCGTAAAAACATCAATTTCAACACGGGCACCTAGTCATAATCTATATTTAATAATAGGTTATTTCCATCCCAACTTCATTAAACTGTCACACTGGCAAAGCCCAGCTTTGCTATAATGAAGCTGTATTCAATTGAAGGGACAGGGCAATGGAAGCAACAAAAATACTGGAAGGCAGCAACTACATCGTAGTGAACCGCAGCCACGATATAGCAAACCTTCTTGAGGCGGTTTTCCTGAATAACGATAAATCAAGTGAGATCGCTGGCATAGAGCTTCAGGCTTCCAAGCTGGTGTCTCCTGACAATCCATACCCCAATATTGAGATACACATCATTCCACGCCATACCCATTCCGATATCCCCGGCGTAGAACCCCATCTCGTAAGCTCGATTCTGAGTAGAGAGCCCGCCGGCGCTTTTGTAGAGAAAGCTAAAATTCCTGCAGACCTACGTGCGCTTAGCAAAGGCGTTACGCTTGATGACCTGCGTGAACGGGAAATGATCCCAGAATGGATGGGAAAAGCAGTGGATCATTTTGTCGAGGCGGTAAACAATACGACGATTCTTGGTCGGATACCCGTACAACAGCAAGTACTGCTCACGCCGCTCAAAGAACATATGCGGAGCATAGGAGAAGCGGTCGGCGCAAGCAAAGCGCGCTTTACATGAAAAAGAACACCTTAATAAAAGGCACGCATCATATCGCGTTCAGCGACAAAGATTCGGCCACGCTGATGCTGCTGAACAACACCAACGCGGAAAACCCGGTACAGGCCGTGGTGATGAAGTCCACGCATAACAGCGGCAATACCCACACCACGTTTTATGCCTTACTCCGTAACTTTGCCCTTAAGAAAAAACTGGTGGCCGAGGGCATCCTGAACGGTAATAAGGACACGGAATTCATTTCTTCCGATACCCCCGGTTATGCGCAACTGCTTAAAACAGGCACCCATAACCCGGTGCTGCAACCCTTCACGGAAACTGGGTTAGATATACTGCTGCAACAAAATAAAATCCCCCGCTGGATGGGAGCTGCCATTTCCCAGTTTGGCATGACCGTAAATATGGCGCGACTGATCGAACATAAACCGGAAAATCAAATATGGCAGCTAGCGCCGCTGGCAGATTATATGGCAAGTGTTGAGAAATCACTGGCGTCCATGCAGTCCCGCTGGATCCGTAATTAGGTTTTAAGCCGCTTTCCTCACCACACCCACATCCACCTTCACCCCTAAACGCTCGAACACCCACACCAGCGCACGCGTGAGCTCAAGCATCATTTCATGCGTATGCGTGGGGTTGGGGGTGATGCGCAGGCGTTCGGTGCCGCGCGGGACGGTGGGGTAGTTGATCGGCTGCACGTAGATGTCGAACTGCTCCAGCAGCATGTCCGACGCCTGCTTGCACAGGACCGGGTCGCCCACCAGCACGGGCAGGATATGGCTGTCGGTCGGCATCACCGGCAAGCTGGCCTTATTCATCATATCGCGCAGGGTCGCCACGTTATATTGCTGGCGCTTGCGTTCGTCGGCGCTTTCCATGAGGTGGCGGATACTGGCGGTAGCGCCCGCGGCAAGCGCCGGAGGAATCGCCGTGGTAAAAATAAATCCAGGCGCGTAAGAGCGGATCATATCCACGAACGCGCGGCTGCCGGTGATATACCCGCCCATCACGCCGTAAGCTTTCCCCAGCGTGCCCTGAATAATCGTAACCCTGTCCATCACGCCGTCGCGCTCGGCCACGCCCGCGCCGCGCGGACCATACATCCCCACC
>CAZBUX010000083.1:6355-7385 GCA_964495185.1 uncultured Rickettsiales bacterium
TTATCGGCAAGGTCGCAGAATTCCCTGATCGGCGCGATATCCCCGTCCATCGAATACACCGATTCAAACGCAATCAGCTTGGGGCACGACGGGTCGACCTGTTTGAGCAATAATTCAAGATGCGCGATGTCGTTATGCCGGAAAATATGTTTTTCGGCCTTGCTCGCGCGTATGCCGTGGATCATCGAGGCGTGGTTCGCCTCATCGGAAAACACGATACAATCTTTCAGCATGCCGCACAGCGTGGAAAGCGTCGCTTCGTTGGCGATATAACCTGAGGTAAGCACCAGCGCCGCTTCCTTATGGTGCAGCTCCGCCAGCGTTTCTTCGAGCATGACGATGGCATGGTGCGTGCCGGAAATATTGCGCGTGCCGCCCGCGCCTGCGCCGAGCCTGCCGATGGCTTCGGCCATGGCGGTGATGACTTTCGGATGCTGGCCCATGCCGAGGTAATCGTTGCTGCACCACACGGTGACCGAGCGCCCCGTGATATGGCTTTTGGCGAAAGGAAACGACCCGGCCTTGCGCTCGAGGTCGTTGAACACGCGGTAGCGGCCTTCGCGCTTAAGCTGCGAAATGCTTTTCTGGAAAAGGTCTTCGTAGTCGATCATAACCACCGTAATAACGTTACCGCCGAGGCAAACAGCACAAGCGCCAGCCCCTGATGCGCCAAAGCAAGATCGATCGGCACCTGATGAAGCAGCGTCGCCACCCCAAGCGCGAACTGCGCCAGAAGAATGGCCGCAACGCAGGAGCAGACCTTGCCAAGCCCCGCATTTTTAACATGCCCGCGCTGTAAATACCACCACAATAAGAACCCGGAAACGACCAGTAAAGCCACCCATCGATGCGTAAACTGTATCAGGGCGATATTTTCAAAAAACGCTTGTCCGCCAATAATTTCCGCAGGAATCCATTCGCCGTTCATGGTCGGGAACGTATTATAAATCAACCCCGCGTGCGACCCCGCCACGAACGCACCCAGCGCGATCTGGATGATGAGCAGGAATAACCAGAAGATATAGGAAAT
>CAZBUX010000084.1:0-7284 GCA_964495185.1 uncultured Rickettsiales bacterium
AAATCATGCCGCAGGTGCAGGATCGCCGCTACCACGATTACATCAACGACATCCATTCCTCCGGCGTGCATCTTTTATCGCTCATCAACGACATCCTCGAATATTCCAAAGCCGAAGCCGGCAAGCTGGAGCTGGAAGTGTCCGACGTCAACGCCGTCAAGATGATCCAGAACTGCCTGCGCCTCATGGGCCCGCGCGCGGAATCGGGGCAGGTGGCGCTGGTGGAGATGCTGCCCAAAGAGCCGATCGTGCTCATGACCGACAGCAAGAAATTCAAGCAGATCCTGCTCAACCTGTTTTCCAACGCCGTCAAATTCACCCATCCCGGCGGCGACGTGAAAGTAAGCGCGTGGCGCAACGTGAACGACGATTCCTTCTCGTTCGAAGTGAAAGACACCGGCATCGGCATCGCGCCCAAGGACATTTCGCGCGCCATGTCGCCCTTCGGGCAGGTCGATAACACCCTCAGCCGTAAATACGAAGGCACCGGCCTTGGCCTGCCGCTCACTAAGAAATTCGTCGAGCTGATGGGCGGGAAGTTCACCATCGACAGCGAGCTAAATGTCGGGACGACCGTGACTTTCACCCTGCCGCGCGTGCTGACCGAGCGCGAAGGCGTGGTGATTAAACAGTTGTCTTAGGGCGATATTTTCCATATCATCCCGGCATGACCAAACGCCTTTCCATCCCCGATATCACCGCCTGCAAGGGTAAAACGCCCGTCGTGGTGCTGACCGCATACACGGCGCCCGTCGCGCGGCTGCTCGATCCGCATGTCGATATACTGCTGGTGGGCGATTCGCTCGGGATGGTGGTGTACGGTAAGGACAGCACGCTGGGTGTCTCACTCGACAACATGATCGAACACGGGCGCGCGGTCGTTTCCCATTCCTCGCAGGCGCTGGTGGTGGTCGATATGCCGTTCGGCACCTATCAGGAATCGCCTGAGCAGGCGTTTTCTTCCGCCGCGCAGGTGATGGCCGAAACCGGCTGCCACGCGGTGAAGCTCGAAGGCGGCGTGGAGATGGAGGAGACGATCCGTTTCCTCGTCGAGCGCGGTATCCCGGTCATGGGGCATGTCGGGCTGATGCCGCAGCGCGTGCATGCGCTCGGCGGTTACCGTTATCAGGGGCGCAACGACTCTGAAGCCAAAGCGATTCAGCAAGACGCGCTGGCGGTGGAAAAAGCCGGGGCGTTCGCCATGGTCATCGAAGCCGTGCCGGAAAAAGTGGCGGCGTCGATCACGAAAAAACTGAAATGCGTTACCATCGGCATCGGCGCCTCGCTCGAGTGCGACGGGCAGGTGCTGGTCATCGACGACCTGCTGGGCATTACCGCGCGCACGCCCGGCTTTGTAAAGCGCTACGCCGACGTTTCTGCGATCATCGATAAGGCCGCCGCCGCTTATGCGGCCGATGTGCGTAAGCGCAAATTCCCCGGCCCCGAATTCTGTTTCCCGTTTAAGAAAAAACCGGGTTAGCTTCGCATGAAGCGGCGCCTTCGTATCGATGCCATGCTTCCGGTGCTGATACTCTGGTCGGTGGCGGGCATACTCGGCTGGCACATAGCGATGGCGGCGATTGCCAGCCTGCAATGGCCGCTGATCAACGACCCGCCCATCTTCCACTACATCGCCAGCCGCATTATGGAAGGCGCTGCGCCCTACCGCGACATCTACGATATGAACATGCCGCTCACCTATGTGCTGCACATGGCCGCCATCGGTATTTTCGGCGTGAACGACATCGGGTTCCGTTATTTCGACCTGATGTGGCTGGTGCTTACCATGCTGGCGATGGTGATTTACTGCAAGGACCAGCCGAAGCAGGCAGGCGTTCTTGCCGCGCTCCTGTTCGCTGGCTGCCATATTGTCGGGGGAGTATACCAGGCGGGGCAGCGCGATTATTTCATGGTGCTGTTCCTCGTGCTCGCCGCCGACCAGATGGCGAAATACCTGACCGCCGGGTTCGACGCGCGCAAGCTGGTCGTCTGCGGCATCTGGATCGCGCTTGCCGCTGCCATCAAGCCGCATGCCGTACTGTTCGGGTTGCTTGTCTGGTTCGTCGCCTACGCCCATCCCGATACGGAGCTTGAGCGCGGCCATCTGGCGCGGCGGATGCTTGCCGGGTTCATGATGCCGGTGCTTGGCGTCACCGTGTGGCTATCGCTTTCGGGCGGGCTTTCCGCTTTCCTCAGCATGGGGCTCGACATGCTGCTTGGCGGCTATACCCTGTTTGGCAACCTCGCCCTTACCGGCAACGACTGGCGTGTTTTCATGCTGGTGGCGGCGATGGTGGTGATATTCCCGGCGGGCAGGACGGATGTGCGCAACCAGCTGTTGCTGGCGGGGATCATCTACGCTCTCGGCTGCAAGGACAAATGTGTCAGCTACGGCTGGCTGCATTACTACCTGCAGCAGCGCGGCTGGAGCTACCAGCTCAAACCGTTCCTGGCCTTCGTCATCCTTGCGCTTGGCTACAATCTCCCGTCGGCGCTTGCGGCGCGGCCTGCGCTGCAGAAACTAGGCATTTATGGTGTGCTGGCGGGGTTCGTTGCGCTTTATTCGCCGTTGTCGCTTTTCAGGCCACAGCAGATGTACCAGTATCCGAACCTTGCGGTGTATTTCGAAGAATTGCAGGATAATATCGCCAGCGCCAGCGCCAAAATTCCTGCGGAAATAGCGCAGACTCCGCAGGCGAAACAATACCCCGTGCATTTCATCGATTTCACCATCGGGCATCTGTGGAACGCCGGTTACCGTTACCGCTGGCAGACAGCTTCGCGTCATATCTACCCGTTGCCGCTGGTGCTGGATCAGTCCAGCCCGCGTGTGCAGAAACTTCAGGCGGAGCTTGTTGCCGACCTGAGCGCGCATTTACCGCAGCTTATCGTCATTTCATGCCAGACGGGGCCTTACCTGAAAGAGCAGATCTGGCCGGTCATCGCCAGAAACGCTGGTATGAATGACTTACTGGAGCGTTACTACCAGCTTTCCGTCAAACAGGATTGCTACCGCATCTACGCCCGCAACGGCACGCTACCCCCGTTGCCCGAGCCGGAAAAGCCGCGTTATTAAACGTACCGCTCCACCACCCAGCGTGCGAACGGGATGCTTGATGTGAAACCGGGGGAGACGGCGTTTAAGACATGGACGCTGCTGCCATCGCCTTCGATGACGAAATCCTGCACCAGCTGGAGCGTTTTTTTATTGAGCAATTGCGCACGGATACCGGGTCGGGCCCAGGTGGTGTAGAGCGAATCGTCGAGCTGGTGCACCATCGGGCGCACGAGATTCAGCAAATGGCGCTTGCGGTATTTGCGCATTTCCGAAAACGCCAGTGAGCGGAAATTGAAGGCGTTGGTGAGGAAGAGTTTTGCTTCCCATCCGACGATGGAGAGCATTTCCTTTGCGTCGAAATGCGAAAGCCCCTTGTAATTCTCGCGCCAGAACGCGGGGATGGCGGTGGGGCCGATCTTGATGCTGCCGTCGACGCTGATGTTGAAATGCACGCCGAGGAAGGGGTTGGCGAGATTGGGCACGGGGTAGATGAGCGTATGCACCATGCGGCTTGGACCGGCGGTTTTCAGGTGGATGCCCTTGAAGGGGATGATGGTGTAATTCAACCCGAAACCGAAATCGCGGGCAATGCGGTCGGCGTATAACCCTGCGCAATTGATGATTTTTCCCGCTTCGATGCGCTTGCCGCCCGCTTCGATGACGTTGCCTTCCACGCGCCGCTGGTAGGGATGTCCAAGCAGGATTGTGACCCCCGCAGCCTCTAATTCCGCCGTCATGGTGCGGCAGATTTCCACCGGGTCGACGGTGGCGGTGGTGGGGGAGTAGAGCGCTTCCTTGTAGGTTTTTGCGTTGGGGCTGATATCGGCGAGCTGTTTTTCATCGACCACGGAGACCGCGACTCCATTCGCGTCGCCGCGTCGTTTCAGCTCGTGGATGGCTTCCCATTCGGCCTCGTTAGTGGCGACTACCACTTTCCGGCAGGGATTGAGCTTCAGCTTGCGCGCTTCGACATAGCCGCGCATGGCGGCGTTGCCGTCGCGGCAGAATTTCGCTTTCAGGGAATCGGCGGAGTAATAGAACCCGGCGTGCAGCACACCCGAATTGCGCCCGCTGCCGTGCTCGGCGATATGGCCTTCTTTTTCGACGATGACGATGGAGGAAGAGGGGAATTTCGCCAGCAACTCACGCGCGGTGGCAAGCCCGATTATGCCGCCGCCGACGATGAGGAAGTCGCATTTCATCAGACGAATCTGATATTCAGGATTTCGTAGCTTTTCTCGCCGCCGGGCGTTTTAACCTCGACGGTGTCGCCCTTCTTTTTGCCGATGAGCGCACGGGCCAGCGGGGCAGTGATGGAGATGCGCTTGGCCTTCAGGTCGGCCTCGTATTCGCTGACGATCTGGTAGGTGCTTTCGTCGCCGGAATCGTCGTCGGCCAGCGTGACGGTGGCGCCGAATTTCACTGTGTCGCCGGCGAGCGCCGCGATGTCGATGATGTCGGCGCGCGAGATTTTATCTTCCAGCTCGTTGATACGGCCTTCGATGAAACTCTGCTTTTCCTTGGCGGCGGAATATTCGGCGTTTTCCGACAGGTCGCCATGCGCACGCGCTTCCGCGATAGCGGCGATAACGGCGGGCCGCTCGACGCTTTTCAAATTCTTCAGCTCTGCCTCCATCCGGCTATAGCCGGAAGCGGTGACGGCGACTTTGTCCATTTGATACTTTCCCGTTATTCCCGGTCTTGAGCCGGGAATCCATTATGAATGGATCATCGGGGCAGGCCCGAGGATAATGCTATTTGTTAATACGACTAAGCAGCAAAATACGATTGCAGCGACCTTACGTCAAGCCCTTCGCCGCTGCGGATGGCCGCGATGGCCTGTGCGGCTGCCTGCGAGCCCGCCAGCGTGGTGTAGTAGGGGAGCTTGTTTAAAAGCGCCGTGCGGCGGATGCTGAACGAATCCTCGATCGACTGTCCGCCCTCGGTGGTGTTGATGACCAGCGCGACCTTGCCGTCTTTGAGCATATCCACGATATGCGGGCGGCCTTCGCGCACTTTGTTCACCACTTCGACGGTAAGCCCGGCGGCGGTGAGGTGTGCCGCGGTGCCGCGCGTGGCGATGATCTTGAAGCCGAGCGAAAGCAACTGGCGCGCCACCGGCACGATGGCGGGCTTGTCGGATTCCTTCACCGAAATAAACACCGTGCCCTCGCGCGGGATGGTGCTGCCGGCGCTGATCTGCGACTTGGCAAACGCGCGCGGGAAATCGCTGTCGATGCCCATCGCCTCTCCGGTGGATTTCATCTCGGGCCCGAGGATCACGTCGACGCCGGGGAAGCGCGCGAACGGGAACACCGCTTCCTTGACGCAGACATGCTTGGCGATTGGTGGCATGGAAGGCAGCAGTTTCGCAAGCTTCTCACCCGCCATGACGCGCGCGGCGACTTTCGCCAGCGGTATGCCGATGGATTTTGCGACGAACGGCACCGTGCGGCTGGCGCGCGGGTTGACTTCAATGAGGTAAATTTCGCCGTCCTTGATGGCGAACTGGATGTTCATCAGCCCGATGACAGAAAGCGCGCGGGCGAGCGCTTCGGTCTGGCGCTTGATTTCGGTAAGGATTCTATCGTCGAGCGAATAGGCGGGTAAGCTGCACGCCGAATCGCCCGAGTGGATGCCCGCTTCCTCGATATGCTGCATGATGCCCGCTACGAATACGTCGGTGCCGTCGCAGAGTGCGTCGACGTCGAGTTCGGTGGCGTCTTTCAGGTAGGAGTCGATGAGGATGGGGCCGTCGCCGAACATTTTGGTAAGTTCGTCCACATAGGCTTCCAGCGCCGGTTTTTCATAAATAATTTTCATGGCGCGGCCACCCAGCACGTAAGACGGGCGCACGAGCAGCGGGAACCCGATAGCGTCCGCCGCATCCACCACTTCTCTGGTGGTAAGCCCGATAGCGCTTTTGGGTTGCTTGAGTTTCAGCTTGTCGACGAGGCTGCGGAAGCGGTCGCGGTCTTCGGCGAGGTCGATGGATTCGGGCGAGGTGCCGATGATGGGGACGCCCGCCGCTTCCAGCGCGCGCGCAAGTTTCAGCGGCGTCTGGCCTCCGAACTGCACGATGACGCCCTTGAGCTTGCCGTTTTGCTGTTCTGTGCGGATGACTTCCAGCACGTCCTCAGCGGTCAGCGGCTCGAAATACAGGCGGTCGGAGGTGTCGTAATCGGTGGAAACGGTTTCCGGGTTGCAGTTGACCATGATCGTTTCGTAGCCCGCTTCCTTGAGCGCATAGGCCGCATGGACGCAGCAATAATCAAATTCGATGCCCTGGCCGATACGGTTCGGCCCGCCGCCGAGGATGATGATTTTTTCGCGGCTCGTGGGTTCCGACTCGCACTGCGCTCCGATGCCTTCGTAAGTGGAATACATGTACGGCGTGGCGGAATCGAATTCTGCAGCGCAGGTATCGACGCGCTTGAATACGGGGTGGATGTTATATTTTTTACGTAGCGCGGCAACGTCTGCCGCCTTCGCTCCGGCGAGCTGCGCGATACGGGCGTCGGAAAAGCCTGCGCGCTTTAACGCCGAAAGATGTTCTTCGCACAGGCCGAAGGGCGTGTTCTTCGGGATGCTTTTCTCAAGTGCTACGATTTCCTGCAATTGCCGCACGAACCAAGGATCGTATTTTGCAATCCCGCAGATTTCTTCCACGCTCATGCCCATGCGTAGCGCCTGCGCGGCGACGAGCAGGCGGTCGGGCGTGGGTTTGCCGAGGGCGGCGCGCGCGGCGTCGAGGTTGGCGAGTTCGATTTCATTGAGCCCGGTAAGTCCCGTTTCCAGCGAGCGCAGCGCTTTTTGCAGGGATTCCTGAAAATTGCGGCCCATGGCCATCGACTCGCCTACCGATTTCATGGCGGTGGTGAGCAGCGGTTCGGCGCCGGGGAATTTTTCAAACGTGAAACGCGGGATTTTGGTGACGACGTAATCGATGGTCGGCTCGAAAGAAGCGGGGGTCACTTTCGTCACGTCGTTTAAAATTTCGTCGAGGGTGTAGCCAACCGCAAGTTTCGCGGCGACTTTGGCAATCGGGAATCCGGTGGCTTTGCTCGCCAGCGCCGAGCTGCGCGACACGCGCGGGTTCATTTCGATGACGACCATGCGGCCATCCGCCGGGTTTACGGCGAACTGCACGTTGGAGCCGCCGGTATCGACGCCGATCTCGCGCAGCACCGCGATGCTGGCGTTGCGCATGATCTGGTATTCCTTGT
>CAZBUX010000085.1:0-3613 GCA_964495185.1 uncultured Rickettsiales bacterium
AGACAATGCGACAACGTATCAAGGATCAGCTCCTGCTCTACCGACTCGACAGTCCGACCGACAAGCCCTGTGCCCCCGGTGGATTTTTGCGCACCGCCACTTACCGCAACCAGTGCTTCGGCCTGTTCCAGCGCGCCCTGCAACACGATGGCGTCCGGCGTAATCTCGCTGCCTGAGGCAAGCAGCACAGTGCGATGCATGGCGTTTTCCAACTCGCGTACGTTGCCGGGGAAAGGGTAACTCGTAAGCTTGGCGAGCGCCGCTGCGGAGAGATTACGCACGGCGATCCCGTTGGCCTTGGAATATTTTTCGATAAAATGCTTCGCCAGCGGCTCGATGTCCTCCTTGCGGTCGCGCAAAGACGGCATGTTCAGCGCGATGACGTTCAGGCGGAAATACAGATCCTCGCGGAAACTGCCTTTACGCACTTCGTCCTGCAAATTGCGGTTCGAGGTGGCGAGCACGCGGATATTGACCTTCACCGGCTTGTTCGATCCGATGCGGTCGACTTCACGCTCCTGCAACACGCGCAACAGCTTGGCCTGCAGGCGCATGTCCATTTCGCTGATTTCATCGAGCAATATGCTGCCGCCGTCGGCTTCCTCGAACTTACCGAGCCTGCGTGCCACCGCGCCCGTGAACGCGCCTTTCTCATGGCCGAACAGCTCCGATTCCAGCAGGTTTTCCGGAATCGCGGCGCAGTTAACCGAGATCATGGCGTTGCCCGAGCGCTTGCTTTTGCGGTGAATATAGCGGGCGATGACTTCCTTGCCGGTGCCCGACTCGCCGGTAATGAGGACACTGGCGTCCGAAGGCGCGATCTGGTCGGCCAGCGCGATGGTTCTTTCCATGGCGGGCGAGGCATAGATCACCGATTGCGTTTCTTCAGTAATGGCTTCCAGCACCGCGGCGATCAGATCTTCGTCTGGGGGCAGGGGGATATATTCCTTGGCGCCGGACTTGATGGCGCGCACAGCGGTGTCCTTATCGGTCTGCACGCCGCAGGCCACTACCGGCAGGTTGAAGCGCTCGCGCATAAGCAGAGTCACGAGCTTTTCGATATCCTCGCGCGCCTCAATCATGATGAGGTCCGCGCCCTGGCCGCCGCGCAGCGCGTTCATCGCGCCTTCGATATCCTCGACATGCGCGACTTTAGCGCCGCGCGTCCGGGCGATAGTGCTGGCCGCGCCGATCTGCCCGTAGAGGTTTCCGATGATGAGTAGTCTCATTCTTTTTTGTCTCCTGAGGTTTAGCGTTTTGCAGGTTGCTCAGGTTTCCAAGGTTTCAGAGGAGAACAACCTGCGAAACGCATGAAACCTATGTAACCCTAGTGCTTTTCCGCCTTGATAATTTCCGTCATCGTCACGCCAATGCGGTCTTCCACGACCACGACTTCGCCACGCGCCACGAGACGGTTATTGACAAAAATGTCGATGGGTTCGCCGACTTTCTTATCGAGTTCGATGACCGCACCACGGCCAAGCTTAAGTAGCTGGTTGACCTGCATGCTGGTTTTCCCGAGCACGACGGTGACCTGCACCGGGATGTCGTACACCGTCTCGAGGCTCATGTTGTCGGTACTGCCTTCGCCTAAACCTTTGGCTTCGGTGGTTGCATCGGCCATATATTACTCCTTTGGACTGGGATGGTTCAAAATAACTCTGGACTGGTTGATCACGGCGGACGACTGCGCGGCGCCGTCATGGCGGCTGGCGGCGACCATCCCGGCAACCGCCTGCTCGATGGAGTGCCACAGCTGGAGGTTGTCGCGCGCGAACGATCCTTGTTTCCATTCGATGCGGCAATCCGCCTCCGGAATGGTGGCGTCGCCGATCACGACGATATCGGTGGTAGTCTGGAGCTTTTCCGTAAGCGCCGCAAGTTTCTGTTTCAGCAGATCGGCGACGCTTGTATGCACGACCACCAGCAGTTTCGGCTCACCGATCATGATTTCGGCACAGCGCAGGGCGATATCGTCGATCAAAGCTTGCGCGTTATCGGCCAGCGCGTTACCGGCTGCCTTGCGTGCGATTGCCATGGCCACGCGCGGCATTTCCTGCTTAAGCTGCATCACGATTTCGCGGTAATGCGTCAGCACCGGCGCAAGCGACATGGCGAAGTGTTCGATGCTGGCATAGAGATTGCGTTCCAGCGCGCCCTGTTCGTTCTGCTGCTGCACGCGGCCCTCCTTCACGCCGTCGTTAAAACCTTTCTTATAGCTTTCGCGCTCGGCAGCCTTCAGCTGTTCTTCATTATAAGTGGGTGGAGGCGGGGGCAGGCCGTCTTTGCGCTTGCTGGACAGAAGCGGCTTCATGGCGGCAGCGGCTGCTGGCACTTGTGGTTTCACGTTCACCGCGCCGGTACCGAATTCCTTGAGATTAAACGGTTCTACGCGCATATTTTCCCTAGTAGATCATTTGCTCTTCGGCACTGTCGCTGGCAATGACGATTTCGCCCTTGCCCGCCAGGTCCTTCGCGATTCCGACGATGTACATCTGCGCCTCGTCGACGTCCTTGATGCGTACCGGTCCCATCGATTCCATGTCTTCCTTGAGAATCTTGGAAGCGCGTTCCGACATATTGCTGAAGAAAAGCTCCTTGATCGTATCCGATGCGCCTTTGAGCCCGATGCCAAGCTTGTCTTTGTCCACCGTGCGCAGCAGTGTCTGGATACCGGCGCCGTCGATTTTCGCAAGGTCTTCGAAGGTAAACATGAGGGCGCGCACGCGTTCGGCGGCCTCGGTGTTGCGCTCTTCGAGCTTACCCATGAATTTGGCTTCGGCGTTACGGTCGAAATTATTGAAGATTTCGGCGAGCAGTTCGTGGCTGTCGCGCGTCTGGCGCTTGGCAAGGTTGTTCATGAATTCCATGCGCAGCGTTTTTTCAATGCCGTCCATGACGTCTTTTTTCACGGCTTCCATCGACAGCATGCGCATAATGACTTCAATGCTCAAATCTTCAGGAAGGTTCATCAGCACGCGCGCGGCATGGTCGGATTTGATTTTCGAAAGCACCACCGCGATGGTCTGGGGATATTCGTTCTTCAGGAAGTTGGCGAGAATTTCCTCACTGACGTTGCCGAGCTTGTCCCATGTCGTGCGACCAGCGGGGCCTCGGATTTCCTCCATGATCGAATCGACGCGGCCTTTGCCCAGCGCCTTGACCAGCAGGCGTTCGGTGGAATCGTAATCGCCCACTACTGCGCCCGACGCCGAAACCTGTTCGGCGAAATCCACGAACAGGCGCTCGACAGTATCGGAATTGACCTGCCCGAGGCTCGACATGATGTTCGAGATTTCACGGATTTCATCGTCCTCCATCATGGAGAACAGCTTGATGGCGGTATCTTCGCCGATCGCCATCAGGAAGAGGGCGGCTTTATGCGCTCCTGAAAGTTTACGGTAGTCTTCTTTAGTGTCTTTTGGCGGGGCCATAATCTGCTCTGCTCGTTATCGTTATGCCTGTCTCATAATCCACTGGCGCAGTACGCCCATGGTTTCTTCGGGATATTTTTCGACGATCTCGTTGACCTTCTTCATCGACGACGATTTCATGCCGCCCTTGACGTTGGCCACGTCGATCAGCGTTTCAGGTTCGGCAGGCGCGCCGCCAC
>CAZBUX010000085.1:3623-7216 GCA_964495185.1 uncultured Rickettsiales bacterium
TCGCTGCGGCCCCTGAGGCGAGCCTGCCGGCAGCCGCCGCCGGGCCTTCAAGCGCCGCCAGATCCGCCGACACGCGATCGCCAGGCGACTGCGCCTGCTTGAGCAGCAGCATGATGGCGGGGCGCAGCACCAGCAGGATGGCGAGGATAGCCACCACGCCCATGATGAGCGTCTGGATGATACCCTGCATTTCGAATTTGAAGCGCTGGAAGAACGATTCTTCGTCTACGCTCAGCGTATCCTTGTTGAACTGCATGTTTACGACTTCAAGCTTGTCGCCGCGTTTCTCGTCGTAGCCGATGGCGCTCATGATCAGCGTCTTGATCTGTTTCAACTCATCTTCGGTGCGGGGGCTGTAGGTCTGCTTGCCTTCTTCGTCGGGCGCGCTGTAATTGCCGTCGACGAGCGCAGCCACCGAAATCTTGTTGATCGTGCCGCCTTCTTTAATGTGGTTCTGCACCGTTTTGGAAATTTCGTAGTTGACCGTTTCGCTGGCCTGCTCGGAGTCGCGGTTGCTGCCGCCGGCAGCTTCGCCGCCTGCCGCCGCATCGGGGAGGTTGCCCGCCACCGAAACGTTATCCTTACCGCTCTTGTCCTGCGATTTTTCATTGCCGCTGGTGGATTGTGTGGAGCGCGCCACCTGTCCTTCGGGATCGTATTTCTCCGAGTTGGTGACGATGCGATCGAAATTCATATCGGCGCTGATCTGTACACGCACCTTGCCCAGGCCCACGACTTTTTCAATCAGGTCCTCCAGCGTATTCTGCATGCGGGTTTCATACGCAACGCGGTATTCTTCCACGGTGCTTGCCGAAGCATCCATGCCTTCGCTGCCGTCGCCGCGGGCGAGCAGGCGGCCAAACGTATCGACCACCGTCACGCGCGAAGCCTGAAGCCCCGGCACCGCCGACGCGACCAGATGCGTAACCGCAGTCACTTCCGAACGCTCCAGCGCATGGCCGCCGCGCATTTTGATGGTGACCGACGCGCTGGGCTGCCCTTTATCGCGGCTGAACAATTCACGATGCGGCATTACCAGATGCACGCGAGCGGAATCGACGTTGGTGATGGAACTCACCGTGCGCGCCAGTTCACCCTCGAGCGCGCGAACCATGTTAATGTTCATCACGAAGTTTGAGCTGCCGAACGCCGCCTCACGGTCGAAAATTTCATAGCCTACGATAGAGCCGATGGAGGGCAGGCCCTGCTGCGCCATGCTCATGCGCAGGCGGAGTACGCGGTCTGCGGGCACCATGATTTGCGTGCCGCCCGAGGCGAGCTCAAAGGGAACAGCGGCTTTCTCAAGCTCGCCGACGAGTTTGGAGCTGTCTTCCAGCGAGAGATTGGTATAGAGCGGCACCATGTTGGCCTGCGTGATGCGCAGGGCCAGCATGCCGAACACGGAAAGGCACGCGAGCGTGGTCAGGATCATGATGATAAGGCGCCCCTTGCCGATCCCTTTTAATCCTTCGCCAGCCTCAGCCATAGTAATGCTCCCACATCAATTTTTTGTACGTTTCTTGCTTCCGGTAAGTAAACGATAGATAAAAAGCGTTACCAATCCGTTAATGGCAGGAAAATTTTTCCTACATTGCGATAAAAAACATCTTTCATAGTCGATTGCAAGCGTCGAAAAAACAATCAGCACTAAATTTTTTTCCTAGTTAGCACTTGACATTTTTACGACGCGGAAAGTTCTTCGTATAGCGAGCTGAGCGCTGCCGCAAACATAGGCAAAGTCAGGGGAATCGGCAGTATGAGGGCGATGGAAACGAGGTGCAACAAGGTTATCCCGACGATGCTCGCCACATATCCGCGCTTATGCTTGTTAAGCAACAGCCGCGAAGCGTGCATCGCCTCAACCATACGGTAGCGGTAATCGAGCATGAGCAGCGGCGTGAATACATAAAGCACCGCCACTACGACGCCGGGAATAAGCAATAACACGAAGCCGCCCGCCATCATCAGCGCCAGCACCACACTCGCCAGCGCCAGCTGCCCCAGCACCAGCGCCAGATGTTGGTTCACGAAATCCGAAGCAAGCGTCTGCCCGCGGTAAAGCCGCAGCATGAATACAAGGTATAAGTTATGCAGCACCATAAATATGATCCAGCCGAGGAACATGCCGATGACCGAACCCACCGTCAGCGCGATGAGCAGCGACAGAATCAGCAGTCCGCCCGCGAATACCGTCATGATGTTGTGCTCGATGGTGAACTGCCAGGCGGAATGGATAATGTCTGAAAAATGCGGTGGCGCATTGCGCGCGACCGGATTGGCCGGGTCTTCATGCTCGAAAAAGAGCGAAAGGTCGTGAACCGCGTGCGCTTCCACGGGGGTTGCGCTCTCACCTATATATATAAGCGTGCGCGGATCGATCTTTCCGGAACGGATGCGGCGCATGACTGTGACCAGATCGTGCGGTCCGTCTTTCACGCCATTCACATCGATGTAGTAAGTGTGCATGAGCAACAGTTACGCCGTGTGGATTAAAAAAGCGTTAGCTTACGCTGCTTCTTTCGACACAAACAAAATAATATCCGCAAACTCGTTTAAGAAGTTCGAGCCCTTGGTCGTACGCTGGATGAGAACGTTGCGTTTATCCTGGCGATCGCGTGCGCGCTTTAGCAACCTGGCGTCTTCCAGCGCGTCCACCGCGCGACACACGGCGGGTTTCGAGATATTCAGCTCTTCCGACAGGCTCTTAATACTGTGCGGCTGGTGCACAAGATACACATTCAGCAAAACCGCCGTCTGCCGCGACGAAAGATCGAACGGCAACTGCCTGAGCGCCGCCGCGGTGACGCTGTGCCAGAACGACAGGGCGCGTATGGTTTTCGCAGGACCGATTTTTTCGTTCTTAGCGGACATAATGTTCCTTGATGAGAGAGTAGAGCGCGCGTATCGCCATGGCTTCGCCGCCTTGCGGGCGTCCGGGGCGGGAGCTGTTGTTCCACGCCATCATGTCGATATGCAGCCAGGACGGTGTTTTACTGACAAATTCCTGCAAATACAAGGCCGCAGTGATCGCTCCGCCATAGCCGCTGTCGGGATCGTTGGCAAGATCGGCGTTTTGTGTGTCGAGGAACTTGCGATACGCTTTAACCAGCGGCAGCCGCCAGAGCGGGTCGGCCTGCGCGCGGCTGGCGCTCATCACCCGGTCGGCAAGCTTGTCGTCGGGCGTGAAGAACCCCGGCACGTCGGTGCCCAGCGCCACGCGCGCCGCGCCCGTGAGTGTCGCGCAGTCGATAAGCAGGTCAGGTTTATCTTCATCGGCGGCAGTCAGCGCGTCGCACAGGATCAGTCGCCCTTCGGCGTCGGTATTGCCGATCTCCACCGTAATGCCCTTGCGCGTCGGCACGATATCCAGCGGGCGCATGGCATTGCCGCTCACCGCATTCTCGACGATCGGCAGCAACACGCGCAACTCCACATCAAGCCCGGCTTCCACGATCACCCGTGCCAGCGCCAGCACGGCCGCCGCGCCGCCCATGTCTTTCTTCATCAGCCGCATGCCGCCGCTGGTCTTGATATCGAGCCCATGCCGGAGAGCGAGGCGTTGCGGTGGTTGTCGCCCTTTTCGGCGGTCACGC
>CAZBUX010000086.1:0-7118 GCA_964495185.1 uncultured Rickettsiales bacterium
CACCGAGGCGCTCTGGTCTTTCACCGCCAGCGCCGCATGCTCCTGCACGCGACTATCGATCGTAAGCCGCACGCTTTCGCCGGGGATGCTGTCTTTGCGGCCCACCTCGCGGATCGGCACGCCGTGGACGTTCACCTCGATCTGCTTGATGCCGGCCGTGCCGCGCAGTCGAGGTTCGAGTAATTTCTCCACGCCGATTTTGCCGATCTTAAAATCCGGCAGGCGGAACAGCGCCTGGTCTTCCTGCGTCATCTCCTCCTTGGCCACCGTGCCGACATAGCCAAGCAGGTGCGCCGCATGTTCGCTGAAGGGATAATGCCTTATCTGCCCGATATCAATGAACATCCCCGGCAGCGACAGCATATTCAGCTCAACCAGCGACACTTCTTCCCATGTCAGGTGGTCGCGCAGCATTTCCGGCATCGACGCGGTGGAGACTTTTACCGCCATAAGTTGCTTCAGCCGCTTTTCCGAAAACGGAAGCAGCGTGTGCAGCTTCTGGATCGCGTCGAAGAACGCCTGTTGCTTGAGCCCGCTGTAATCGATGAAAAGCTGGTAATTGCGCTCGTTGGTCGCCATCGGAATCCCGACGCGGTCGAGCAGGTTTCCGCGCTCGGGCGCGATGAGCTGCAGCTTGATGCGGTTGTTTTCCGACAGCGTCGCATACTCGCTGGCGCGGATGAACTGCAAATAATACAGCCGTCCCGCCAGCGCCGAAAACGCGGCCAGCTGCACCCCGCCGAAGATCAGCGCGCGGCGCGTGAGGATGCGTTGTTTCTCGTTCTCTTTAGGCATTGGTAGTGAGAGTCTGGAGTTTATAATCCATGCAATATCCGCCAGCGCCGTTCCTGTATGCGCTTGTCGACGATATCGAAGCCGCTATGCATGAGCGGGTAGAGACCGGCGGTGATGAGCCACTGCACCAGCGATAGCGACAGGGAAAGGAACGTCATGAAATACAGCGACAGGCATATCCAGTTGAGCACCACCATCACCAGCAGCATGCCGCAGAAATAAGCCCATTTGATGATGAAGCCTTCCTTGTGGAAATATTTCCGCTGCGCGTGGAGCATGGCGAGGAAGATGATGTAGAGCAGCGAGCTGATGCCCAGCGGCTGGCCGGTGGCGGTGTCGACGATGATCCCCACCGAAAACACGAACCAGTACGGCATTTCGCGCGCATGCAGCATTCCCCAGTAGAACACCGGCATGAGCGGCAATAGAGGCATCACTTTTTCCAGCCCGCTGATATGTTTCGGCGCGAGGCAGACCATCACCAGGAACAACGTCAGCATGGCGGGCACGGACGTCCAGAAATACAGTTCCAGGCGGCGGTTATAGGAAATCATGGAAAGAATATGCGCTGCAGGCGCGCAGGCGTCAAGACTAGTTGAGGCTGACGACGCTCACGTATTCGATGCCCGAAGGATCGACGAACGGTTTTACTTTCACCGAAACGCTGTCGACGCTTTCGACGAGCCCGACGGGAATCCCGGCCGGAAACACGCCGCCGTCGCCGGAGGTGACAACGCGATCGCCCGCTTCGATCTTATGGTTGGCCGCGACGTAGGACAGCGCAAGCAACGCATCGTTACTGCCGGTTAAGATGCTTTTTTCGCGGGTGCGCTCGATGATCACCGGCACGCGCGAGTTAATGTCGCCAAGCAGCAATACGCGGGCGCTGCTGTCGCCGACATTGATGACGCGGCCCACGAGCCCGCCCTTGCCGATGACGGCCTGGTCGGCCTTGATGCCGCTCGCCGCGCCGCTGCCGAGAATGGCGGAATGCACGTACGGTCCGCTGAAATCCGAAACGATGCTGGCCGTGACGTAGCTATGCGACTGCGTCTGCATCATGCCGAGCAAACCCTTGAGCGCGCGGTTTTCCGCTTCCATCTGCTTAGCGGCGGTCTGCCACTGGAGGAGTTGGGCGTTCTGGGTTTTAAGCAATACGTTCTCACTGCGCAGCGCGACCATCTCCGCAAACCAGCCGCGAACGCTGGCCACCGTATCGAACGGGCGCGCCATCACCGAAAGCACGGGCGCGGACACGTCCATCACCGTTTCGCGCAGGCGGACGGCGGCGGGATGATTCGATTTATCCATGATGAAAAGCGCGAGGCCGAACGTCACCAGCATCAGCAGGGATGCGCGATGGAACCACTGCCTGCCGGGCAGCGACCTGCGTAGCGAACTTATCTTCGTATTCCTGGCCATGCCGAAACCGCGTACGATACTCATCGGATTATTCTTACGTCCGCGCGCGAAGGCCGCAACTAAAAAGTGCAAAAGCCACCCGCCGCACAGGCGTTATCTGTGCCAGTGTAACAATTTTGTATAAATAATTGATTAACCGGATTTAAGGAAAGCGAACGATCCGACTATTCCTGCTTGAACAGCACGTGCTTAAGCTGATCGGGGTTTTCCAGCACCTTACCGCAGCCGAGCGCCACGCAGTTCAGGGGTTCCTGCGCCACGAACACAGGCAGCGAGGTGGCGTTGGACAGTACCAGATCGAGATTGGAAAGCATGGCCCCGCCGCCGGTGAGCACGATGCCCTTATCGACGATATCCGAGGAAAGCTCCGGCGGGGTGCATTCGAGCGCCACTTTCACGGCTTCGATGATCTGTCCCACGGGTTCCACGAGGCTTTCGGCGATCTGGTATTCGGAAAGCACGATTTCCTTCGGCACGCCGTTCATCAGATCGCGGCCCTTGATTTCGATCAGCCTGCCGTCGCCGCTTTGCGGGGCGCAGGCGGCGCCGATTTCCTTTTTGATTTTCTCAGCGGTGGTTTCGCCGATAAGCAGGTTTCCATAACGGCGGATATAGGAAATAATCGCCTCGTCCATTTTGTCGCCGCCCACGCGCACCGAACGGGCATAGACGATGCCGCCGAGCGAGAGCACGGCCACTTCCGTGGTGCCGCCGCCGATATCCACGATCATCGAGCCGGTCGGCTCAGTGACCGGAAGTCCGGCGCCGATGGCCGCGGCCATGGGTTCTTCGATGAGGAATACTTCGCGGGCGCCGGCGTTTTCGGCGGCTTCCTGGATGGCGCGGCGCTCAACCGGCGTCGAGCCGGAGGGCACGCAGATAATGATCAGCGGGCGTGGGCGGAAAATGGTGGAGCGGTTATGGACGCGGTGGATGAAGTGCTTGATCATCTCCTCGGCCGACTGGAAATCGGCGATAACGCCGTCTTTGAGCGGACGCTTGGCGTCTATTTTAGCGGGGGTGCGGCCAAGCATCATCTTGGCTTCGTTGCCGAACGCGAACGGCACCATGACGCCGCCGGAATCTTTCATCGCCACCACCGAAGGCTCGTTCAGTACGATGCCGCGGCCCTTGACATAAACGAGGGTATTGGCCGTACCGAGGTCGATGGCCATGTCGGAGGAAGCGAGTCCGAACAGCTTATAAAGCATGATGTTATTCCTTTTTTAGCAACCCTGTCCCCTCTATGTAGCGCGCACGCGCAAGAAGGCAATAGCAATATCTGTACCCGCAATACGTATACAGAGAGTTAAAACACTTGCGGATTGGGCGGCGCAACGTAGAATGCCGGAATCGTATCGTCACGGCATCCGTAAGATTTCATGTATATCGCCTGGTCACTGGCAAGCGCGCTGAGCACGGCGCTCTATCTGGTTTACGTTTCCGGTCTGCTCAAGGCCAACCGCTTCCTGCATCCGCAGACGGCGCTGCTTGGCACCCATCTGGCGGGCGCGGTGCTGATGCTTTGCACCCTGCCTCTGCTTCCCGGCATAGACATCACCCTGCCGCGCGAATACACCGGCTATCTCTACCTGTTGCTCAACGCCTCGCTGCTCATGCTGTCGCGCCAGCTCTATTTTTACGCCTACGCCAATACCGACGTCGCCAACATCACCATTTTCTCGCCGCTCACCCCGCTTTTTGGCATCGTCACCGCCCATCTGCTGCTCGGCGAAACCTTAACACCGCAGGAAACCTTTGGCACGCTGCTGATCAGCGTTTCGATCTACTGGATGTTCCTGCGCCGCAGTCCCGGCGTTTCTACGGTGCGCACATTGCTGTCGCCGTTTTCACGCATCGCCGAGTCGCGCGCCATATTCTGCGGATTCCTCTCCACCATCCCTACCGCCTTCGGCGCCGTGTTCCAGAAACAAGCCCTGCAATATTTCGACCCCGCCACCTTCACACTGCTGCTGTTCGCCGTCATGGCCGTCATGGCCGCCGTCATCGAAATGGGCCGCCACCGCAGCCTCAGCACCCTGAAACAGCCGAAGCTGCACTGGTGGGTGCTTTCGGGCATGCTGCTGCTCATTTCGCAGATCATTTTCTGCTATATCCTGATTTCCGCCCCCACGGCGGTGGCGCTGGTATTGCAGCGTTTCAGCATTGTATTTCAGGTCATTCTCGCGTATTTTTTCCTCAAGGAAAAGTCCGAGATGGGCAAACGCGTCCTGTGCAGCGCCGGCGCGATTGCCGGGTTCGCGCTGCTGGTGTACAAACAACTGATGCCGTAGGGTAATGTCACGCAGGGGCCGGATCGCATTATTTCTAGCTATGATGACGGCGGGCGGTGTATCGCTGTCCCTGTATTTTCTGTCATGCCACACGGTTCGCTGCCATATTCAGGAAAACCCCGATTATAAGAAGCGTTTTCGTCCGCGCGTTCCGCTGCACATGACGGGGGCCAATACTCCCGACGCCGACGGCGCATGGCGCGAATCTACGGGCGCCATACTGTCGAGCTGGGCCGACGAGGCCGACAAGGTCGAGGCGGAAATCAAGGCCGAAGCCGGTTCGGCGCGCGTCAGCTGCGCCGTCGTGGGTAATTCGGGAAGTCTGCGCGGCAGCAATTACGGCACGCGTATCGACGCCCATACCTATGTCATACGCATGAACAGCCCTCCCATCAGGGATTTTCCCGAAGACGCCGGCAGGCGCACCACGCATAACCTGATGTATATCGACGATGACCGGGCCGTACGGTATTACGGGCCTCAAACCGTCACCCTGTTTTTTCTGGATACGCTGGGCCAGAACCTTTCAAAGGACGCGGGCTGGGATAAGTACAACGCGCGCCTCCGCTCCCGGCTCGATGAGATAATCGCCCCTACCCTGCCTGACGCCAACGGAAAACCCGCGGAAGAAAAGAAAATGCCTATCAGGGGACTGGAGAAATTATCGGCGGTGCGCATACTGCATCCGCAGTTCATACGCTATGTCAACCGCCGCTGGTTCACGCCTGAAAACCGCCAGTGGATCGACTATCCTTCGAGCGGCTTCAAAAGCATCATCTACGCGATGCATATCTGCGATACCATCGACCTGTTCGGATTCGGCGATAATATGACCGGAAAGTGGGATCATTTCTGGGCTCATAACATCGCCACGAAAAACGCCAGCACCGAACCGCGGCCTTCCTATGAAGTGCGCCACCGCCCGGATTTTCAGGAACGTTTTATCGCGGAACTCGAAGCGCGCGGCATCATCGGCTTCTATCGCGGTAACACGCAGAGGATTCTGCCGGGTATGGAAAAATCCTCGGCGCCCTAACCCTTAGGCAGCAATCCCTCGCGCGCGTGCAGCGTAAGCAGCTTATTCACCGCGTTGATATACGCGTGCGCCGAAGCAACCATCGTGTCGATATCCGAGCCGTTGCCGTTGACGATGCGGCCTTCGGGGGTTTCCAGCCGCACGTTGACTTCCGCCTGCGCGTCGGTGCCCTGCGTGATGGCGTTCACCTGATAGAGCTTGAGCGACGCATGGTGCGGCACCAGCGCCTTGATGGCGTTGAAGGTGGCGTCGATCGGGCCGTTGCCTTCGACCGTGGCGCGTCGCACTTCGCCGCCCACTTTCAGTGCCAGCATCGCCGTCTGCGGGCCGATAGTGCCGCAGGTGATGTGCAGCGATTGCAGTTGGATGGCGTCCTCGCGGCGCGATTCGGTATCCAGCAGCGCGATGATGTCCTCGTCGTAGATATCCTTCTTTTTATCGGCAAGGTCCTTGAAGCGGTGGAAGGCGTCCTCCAGCGCGTTGTCGCCGATTTCAATGCCGAGCGCGGCGATCTTATCCTTAAACGCATGCCGCCCGGAATGCTTGCCGAGCACAAGGTTGGATTTAAGCAGCCCCACCGATTCGGGCGTCATGATTTCATACGTTCCCGCATGTTTCAGCACGCCGTCCTGATGGATGCCCGATTCGTGCGCAAACGCGTTGGCGCCGACGATGGCCTTGTTCACCTGCACCATGGCGCCGGTGATGCTCTGCACCAGCTTCGACACGCGCGTGATATGCGTGGCGTCGATACCGGTCTGGAATTTATACATGTCCGAGCGTGTCTTGATCGCCATCACCACTTCTTCCAGCGCCGTGTTGCCCGCGCGCTCGCCGATGCCGTTGATGGTGCATTCGATCTGGCGCACGCCGTTGCGAATAGCAGCCAGCGAATTGGCGGTCGCAAGCCCCAGGTCGTTCTGGCAATGGGTGGAAAAAATCACCTTCGCAGCGCCCGGAACGCGCGTGATCAGCGAGTGAATGAGCGCACCGTAATCGTCCGGCGTGGCGTAGCCCACGGTGTCGGGAATGTTGATGGTCGTCGCCCCTGCTTTAATCGCGGTTTCCACCGCACGGCAGAGGAAATCCACCTCCGTGCGCGTGGCGTCCATCGCCGACCATTCGACGTTGTCGGTGAATTTGCGCGCGAGCGTCACGCTGTCCCTGATCATTCCCAAGCACGCGTCCTGATCGATACGGTACTGGTGTTTCAGATGGATTTCGCTGGTGGACATGAACGTATGGATGCGCCCGCGCTTCGCCGGTTTTATCGCTTCCGCCGCGCGCTCGATATCGCCGCTTTTAGCGCGCGCCAGCGAACACACCACGGCGTTTTTGATGCGCTTCGCGATTTCATGCACCGCCTCGAAATCGCCGTTGCTCGCCATCGCGAACCCGGCTTCGATGACATCCACGCCCATCGCGTCCAGCGCTTCGGCGACCATGAGTTTTTCCTCAAGGTTCATCGACATGCCCGGCGATTGCTCGCCGTCGCGGAGCGTGGTGTCGAAAATGATGATGCGGTCGGTCATACAAATCCTGCTTATCTGGCTGGAAGGTCGATTATCGCC
>CAZBUX010000087.1:0-3844 GCA_964495185.1 uncultured Rickettsiales bacterium
CAGCACTTCGAACTGATCTCCACCGGCGGCACCGCCAAGGCGCTGCGCGACGCGAAGATCCCCGTCATCGACGTTTCCGAGCATACCGGTTCGCCCGAAATCATGGACGGCCGCGTCAAAACCCTCCACCCGAAAATCCACGGCGGCATCCTCGCCGTGCGCGACGACGCGAGCCACCAGGCCCCGATGAAAGCCCACGCCATCGCTGCCATCGACCTCGTCGTCATCAACCCCTACCCCTACGACGCGACCGTCGCCAAAGGCGCCGATTTCGCCACCTGCATCGAGAATATCGACATCGGCGGCCCGAGCATGGTGCGCTCGGCGGCCAAGAACCACGGCGACGTCACCATCGTCGTCGACCCCGCCGATTACGCTGCCGTCATCGCAGAGATGAAGGCGAATAAAAACGCCACCACCAAAGACACGCGCAAAAAACTCGCCGCCAAGGCCTTCGCCCGCACCAGCGCCTATGACAGCGCCATTTCCCGCTGGTTCGCAGGCGAACTGGGCGACACCTTCCCCGAATCGCTCACCATCGCCGGCACCCGCAAACAGTCGCTGCATTACGGCGAGAACCCGCACCAGAAAGCGGCGTTCTACGCCACCGCGCAGGCCGCCCCCAACCTCGCCACCGCTAAGCAGGTGCAGGGCACGGAGCTGAGCTACAATAACCTGAACGACGCCTCCGCCGCCTTCGAGCTGGTGCGCGAATTCGACGCCCCCGCCATCGTCATCGTCAAGCACGCCAATCCCTGCGGCGTGGCAATCGGCGCCGACATCACCGACGCCTTCAAAAAAGCGCTCGCCTGCGATCCGGTCAGCGCTTACGGCGGCATCATCGCCGCCAACCGCCCGCTCGACAAAAATTTCTGCGAGGCGCTGGGCAAACTTTTCCTCGAAGTCATGATCGCCCCCGACGCCGACGCAGGCGCGCTGGAGCAGCTCAAGGGCCGCAAGAAGCTCAAACTTCTGCTATCTGGCCCCCTCACCAAAGCCGCGCCTTCCATGACCGTTAAAACCGTCTCCGGCGGCTTCCTCTATCAGGAGGAAGATACGATCGTCACTAAGGATGCACTCAAAACCGTCACGAAAAAGGCTCCTGCCGGCGCACAGGAAAGCGACCTGTTATTCGCCTACACGGTGGCCAAGCATGTGAAATCCAACACCATCGTGCTCGCCCGGAATGGCGCCACCATCGGCATCGGCGCCGGGCAGATGAGCCGCATCGACTCCACCCGCATCGCCTGCTGGAAGGCCAAAGAAGCGGGCCTCGACACCAAGGGCGCGGTACTCGCCTCCGACGCCTTCTTCCCCTTCCCCGACAACGTGGATATGGCCGCTGAGGCAGGCATCACCGCCATCATCCAGCCCGGCGGCTCCATGCGCGATAGCGAAGTGATCGAATGCGCCGATAAGCACGGCATCGCGATGGTGACCACCGGCGTGCGGCATTTCCGTCATTAAAACCCGTCATTGCGAGGCGAAGCCGAAGCAATCCAGTGTGCCATGTCTATGGCACGGATAGTAACTATACCGCGCCCATGGCGCTTAGGCTGGATTGCTTCGCTTACGCTCGCAATGACGAAAAACTTACAACCCCTTCACCTGCCCAAGCGCCACCGTCAGCCGTGCGATATCCGTCGTGTCGCCTGATTCGGCGTCTTTGATGAACCGCTCGTAACGCGAAGCCGCTTCCGGCATAGATGCCAGCCATGCATCCGCGTCGCCGCCATGGGCGATGACCGAGGCGGTGAGGCGGCGCTGCTCGTCGTAGAGATCGCCCACCAGCGCCTGCACGGCAAGCCGTTCCCAGTGCGTGGCGGTGGTGATGTTTTCGGCGGCTACGCGCAGCCAGCCGAGTTTCAGCCGCACGCCGAGGTCGAAGTAAATCTTCGCGGCAACCGCAAGCGTCACCTTCGATTGCTTAGCTACCGTAATGATGTCGAAGGCCGACGCCATGAGCGAAAGCCCGGCGATGCGCTGCGCCAGCGATTCCGGCACGCCCTGCGCCGTAAGCGCCTCAATCTGCGCGGAAGCACCCATATCGGTAAGCGCTGCCGCCATGCCCTTTTTATCCTTGGCGAGCTCGGCGATGGCGGGCGCCATATCCTTGCTTACCTTGTTGATGTCCAGCGGCAGTTTCGTGTGACGAAGCAACCAGATCGACGCGCGTTCGAGGAAGCGCGTGATGGCGGCGTACATGTCCGACTGCGTCGCCACAGCCACTTCCGCACCCAGCGCTTCGATGTCTTTCCACATCGAACGCAAGCCGAACGCGTCGCGCACCAGCGCATAGGCCGCCGCGATATCGCGCACGCTGGCGCCGGTATTTTCCGCCATGTCGTTGGCGAATGTAATGCCCGCGCGGTTGACCATGCTGTTGGTCATGACCGTGGCGATAATTTCACGCCTGAGCCGGTGCCCCGCGATCGCGTCGGCAAACGGCTTCTGCATCGCCACCGGGAAATAACGCTCAAGGTCGGACACGAAATAATCTTCGTCGGGCAGCGTCGAGTCGAGCATATCCTTGAACAGCGCCATCTTGCTATAGGCGAGCAGCACCGCGATTTCCGCGCGGGTGAGGCCTTTTTTGGCCGCGCGCAGCTCGTTCATCTGCCGGTCGGCGGGCAGGAATTCGATGGCGCGGTTGAGCAGTCCCCCGCGCTCCAGCGCGTGGATCAGCCGCAGTTGCGACTCGATCAGCCGGAAGCCCTGCTGCTCGGCCACCGTGATCGCCTGCGTCTGGAGTATGTTGTCCTTTAGGACCAGCCCGGCCACTTCCTCGGTCATGGCGGTCAGCAGCTTATCGCGCTTTTCCTTGGTCAGTTCACCTTTGCTCACAGGCTGGCTGAAGGCGATCTTGATATTCACCTCATGGTCGGAACAATCCACACCCGCCGAATTGTCGATGGCGTCGGTGTTGATGCGCCCGCCCGTGCGCGCGTATTCGATGCGCCCGCGCTGCGTGAACCCAAGGTTCCCGCCTTCGCCGACGATCTTGCAACGCAGCTCCCTGCCGTTCACGCGCAGCGCGTTATTGGCGCGGTCGCCGACCTGTTCGTGCGTTTCTTCCTCGGCTTTCACATAGGTGCCGATACCGCCGTTCCAGAGTAAATCCACGGGCGCGAGCAATATGGCGCGCATCAGCTCGTCCGGCGTCGGGTTGTTCTTGGTATAGCCGAGCGCTGCCTGCGCTTCCTTGCTCAGCGGAATCGTTTTTGCGCTGCGCTCGAAAATGCCGCCGCCTTTGGAAATCAGCGCTTCGTTGTAATCCTTCCACGACGAGCGCGGCAAATTGAACAAGCGTTTGCGCTCGGCGAAGCTTTGCTTCGCGTCCGGGTTCGGGTCGATGAAGATGTGCATGTGGTTGAACGCCGCTACCAGCCTGATATGGTCGGAAAGCAGCATGCCGTTGCCGAACACGTCGCCCGCCATGTCGCCGATGCCCGCGCAGGTGAAATCCTGCTTGGTGATATCGACGCCCATTTCACGGAAATGCCTTGATACGGAAACCCATGCGCCGCGCGCCGTGATCGCCATTTTCTTATGGTCGTAACCAACCGACCCGCCCGAGGCAAACGCGTCGCCAAGCCAGAAACCGTAGGCTTCCGACACGCCGTTGGCGATATCCGAAAACGTCGCCGTACCCTTGTCGGCGGCAACCACCAGATACGGATCGTCGTCGTCATGGCGCACGACTTGCTTCGGCGGCGTAATCTTGCCTTTCACGATATTATCCGTGAGGTCGAGCAATCCCTGCAGATAGAGCTTGTAGCAGGCGATGCCTTCTTCCATGAACGCTTCGCGCCCGCCTGTCTGCGGCGGTTTTTTTACTACGAAA
>CAZBUX010000087.1:3854-7087 GCA_964495185.1 uncultured Rickettsiales bacterium
GGCACGATAACGGAATTCTTCACCATCTGCGCCTTCATGAGCCCGAGCACCTCGGTGCGGAAATCCTCCATGCGGTCCGACCAGCGCAGCCCGCCGCGCGCCACTTTCCCGCCGCGCAGGTGGATGCCTTCCACGCGCGTACCGTAGACGAAAATTTCGGCGTAAGGCCTGGGCAGCGGCAAATCGGGCACGCTTGCCGAATTGAACTTGAACGAGATCACCGGCTTGTGCTGCTTGCCTTCGGCGAGCTGGTAATAATTGGTGCGGATCGTCGCCTGGATAATCTCGGCATAACGCCTGAGAATGCTGTCGTCGGCGGCGCTTTTTACGGAAGCGATCTTATCTTCCAGCGATTTGAGCAGGCGTTTTTCCTTGTCCTCACCCTGCTTTTCCTCGGGATCGAAACGCGCTTCGAAGAGCGCCGCGAGCGCAGAGGCGATCTCGCCGTTCTGCGCGAGCGCCTGCTCAATCGCCTGCTGGCTATAGGTAAACCCGACCTGCTTCAGATACTTCGCATACGCACGAAGCATCGACACCTGACGCCATGTCAGCGTCGATTTCAGCACCAGCGCGTTGAAGCGGTCGTTTTCCATATCACCGCGCCAGACTTTCAGCATGGCTTCTTCCATGAGTATTTTAACCTGGTCGAGGGCAAGCGGCGCGCCCTGCCATTGCAGCTTGAAATCGCGGATCCATACCTGATGCGCGACACCCTGCGGCGCGATAAGGTAGGGCTGCTCTTCCACCACGCGGAAGCCGAAATTCTCCAGCATCGGCAGGATGTCCGACAGCGCGATTTCTTCGTTGGGATTGTAGATTTTCAAATGCAGGAACTGCTCGTCTTCGTTCCGGCTACGGAATAAATCGAGCGACAATCCGCCGCCTTCCAGCGACGCTTCGATCTTGTCGATATCGTATACCGAAGCGGCGACGTCGTGGGAATTGATATAGGTCTGGCCGAACGCGCCCGCATAGCGGTGGTGGAGTTTTTCCGCTTTCTGCTCGCCGTGGCGGGAAAGCAGCTTGTCAAGGAGCAGGTCGCTCCACAGAAAGGCGCGCTTGGCGATTTCCTGCTCGATATTGGCGATGGGAACATTTGGTATATCGCCCGGCGAGGTCCTGACGATGAGGTGCAGGCGCGCCAGCGGCGCTTCGGTGATCTGCGTGGAAAACGACGACGATGTGCCGCCCCACGCTTTTTCCACGATGGACTGGATCTGTTTGCGAAGTTCGGTGGAGAACTGTTCCTTGGGCACGAACACCATGGCGCTGATGAAACGTTCGAAGGCGTCGCGGCGCACGAAAATACGCACGTTCGGCTTAGCTTCAAGCTCAAGCACTCCCATGCCGGTTTCGAAGAGCTCGTCTTCCGACATCTGGAAAATCTCGTCGCGCGGCAGGAATTCGAAGATGGCCTTAAGCGCCTTGCCGTCATGGCTGGCGGGATCGAACTGTGAGCGCTCCAGCGCAAGTGCCGTTTTCTTGCGCACCAGCGGGATTTCCTCGGTGCTCTGGTAATAGACGCTCGAAGTGAACAACCCGAGGAAGCGCGTTTCGCCAATGACTTTTCCGGCGGCGTCGAAGCGCTTGAGGCCGATATAATCCATCGGTACGGCCCTGTGCACGGGCGAACGCCGGCTGGATTTAGTAATCTCGATCAATTGCGGCACGAGCAGGAAATGCCTTGCCTCCGGCGGCAGCGATTCGATGCCGCGCGCGAGGTCGTCGGTGATTTTGAGGATGCCGAGGCGGGAATCGGGAACCACCGAAAGCGCCTCCTTGCCCTTGGCGTCGAAGAAATTATATTCCGCGTAACCGAGAAAAACGAAATTGCGGTCGACCAGCCAGCGCAGGAAATCCTGCACTTCGTCCAGCATCTCGCGGTCGAAGCGCGTTTTGTGTTTTTCCAGGCTTTTGATGCTGTCATCGACTTTGTGCATGATCGTCTTCCAGTCGTCCACCGAAGCGCGGATATGCTGCAACACCCATTCGAGGTCGAGCGTAAGCTGTTCGGGCGTAACGCCTTCGGGCAGCGACGACACTTCGAAATGGATCAGCGATTCGACATGGATGTCCTTGCCCTTATCCTTGCTTCCGGCCACCGAAGTAAGCTTGCCCTTGCCGTCGCGCGTGACGCGGAAAATCGGGTGCATGGTTTCGCGGATGACGAGCCCGTGGCGCGAAAGCTCGGCCGACAGCGAATCGACGAGGAACGGCATGTCGTCGTTGATCAGCTCGATCACCGTACGGCGGCTTTCGTAGCCGTGGGTTTTTTCCTTCGGCGCGAACACGCGGATTTTGGGTTTACCCGCCACGCGGCTTCCCATGAACTCATAAGCCGAAGCGGCGACCGCCACCGCATGCGCGGGCGAAAACGCGGCCAGTTCCGTCATCGGCACGCGCTCGTAAAACTGGCGGACGAATTCGCGCAGGCCCGCATCGGCCTTGGGCGGCAGCGCGCCGATTATCGTGTTGATACGGGTCGCCTGTTGTTCGCGGTAGTTACGTTTCATGCCGGTCCTGTTTCGTTTTATTGTTTATAAGCTTGGGTTTGTGCTATGAATGCACCATGCATAACACTCCTTTTGCAGAATATCTAGACGGTTGCTGCGACATCGCGAAGTCGGCGGGGGCGCTGATCATGCATTATTATCAGGGCGGTTTTGACACCAGCCACAAGGATGACAAAAGCCCCGTCACCGACGCCGATATCGCCGCCAATACCTATATTTGCAAGGCTTTATCGGAGCTTACGCCGAATATCCCCATTATCGCCGAAGAGGATGAGATCCAGAGCGCCGGGGGGCATGCGCTTTTCTGGCTGGTCGACCCGCTGGACGGCACCCGCAGCTTCGTGCGCGGCGAACCGGAATTCACGGTCAATATCGGGCTGATAAAGGACGGCCAGCCCGCGCTCGGCGTCATCTACGCCCCGCCGCAGGAGCTGCTCTACTGGGGGAGCGCCGGCGGCAAGGCCTACCGCGCGGGGAGGGAGGGGGTAAACGTCGTCCTGCACGCCCGCAAACCGCCCGCCGACGGGGTGGTGGTAGTCAAAAGCAAGTCGCATCCCTCGGCGGCCACCGCCGCCTATCTCGAAACGCTCAAGATCAAGGACAGCGTCCCCGGTTCCAGCTCGATCAAATTCTGCAAAGTGGCCGAAGGCATCGCCGATATCTACCCCCGTTTTGGCCGCACCATGGAATGGGACACCGCCGCCGGGCACGCCATCCTGA
>CAZBUX010000088.1:0-7023 GCA_964495185.1 uncultured Rickettsiales bacterium
CTGCCCTGACGGGAGGAGAAATCATCCCCGCCAGCATCAGCCGGGAACTGATCACACACCTCGAAACCGGTGATGTACGTGTGCAACGTCGACGAAGCCAGCGCCGATAAAGGCAACGCGCTGTCGGCGAAAGTCGAAGCCATGGCGAAGGAACGCGGCTGCCCGTCGGTCGTAATCTCGGCCAAGATCGAAGCGGAAATCTCGATGCTCGCCACCGAAGCCGACAAGCAGGAATTCCTCGCCACCATCGGCCTTGCCGAAACCGGGCTGGCGCGCATCATCCGGGCGGGTTACCGGTTGCTCGACCTCATCACCTATTTCACCGTCGGGCCGAAAGAAGCGCGCGCGTGGACCATCACTACCGGCACCGCAGGCCCGCAGGCCGCGGGCGTCATCCACACCGATTTCGAGAAAGGGTTCATCCGCGCCGAAACGGTGGCCTACGACGATTACATTCGTTGCAACGGCGAGCAAGGCGCCAAGGAAGCGGGAAAATTCCGTTTGGAAGGGAAGGAATATGTAGTACAAGACGGAGACGTGCTGCATTTCCGTTTCAACAACTGAGCGCACCCGATGTTCCGCCTGTTCGGAAAAAACAAAACGCCTAACCCGAATCCCATGCCCGCCTGGATGAAATGGCTGGTCATGGCGTTCCTCGCCTATGCGCTTCTCAACGGCATGCGCACCGACAGGACGGGCTCACCCGCAGGCCCCGTGCAGGAAAGTTTCCAGCGCACGGTCACGAACCTAAATCCGAATAAATACTTCAATTTCTCCGATTTTAAGCAGACGATCTTCCCGTCGCTGTCGTCGTCGCTGCATGTCAAGGATAACGCCGACGGCACCGGCAACCCCGCCGTGTGCGGACAGGACGTCGCGCTGGCCTACGACACCTTCCTGCCCGACGGCACGAAATACACCGACAGCGCCAGCAAAGAATCGCCCAAGCGCATTCGCCTCGGCGAAGGCAGCGCCATGCCGGTATTCGAGCAGGGGCTGATCGGCATGAAGGCTGGCGGCAAGCGCAGCATCCTGTCGCCGCCGCAGATGGCGTATAGCAGCAGGCCGGAATTTGCACGCGAGGACGTATCGACCGCAACCCCCGTACGCTTCGATATCGAGGTGCTGGACATTACGCCCGCGCTTCCCGACTTCTCAGCCACCTCCTACCGCATCATCCCGGCTAACCCCGGCATGGGCAGCCCCATACTTTGCGGCCAGCCCGGCAAGTTCCATATTACCATCTGGGATCTGGACGGGAAGAGGCTTTATTCCAGCAAAGACGACGGCGGCCAGCCGCTGGCATTCACCCCCGGCAAGGGCGAAGTAATGCTCGGCATCGAGCAGGGCGTCATCGGCATGCCGGCGGGCGGCGGATCGCGCGCGCTGATTATCCCGCCTTCTTTCCAGAAAACCATGCGCGGCGAAAAACCCGCCATCGACTTCCCCCTGCCCGGCCAAACAGTGCTTGTGGATGTGGAAGCGGTTCAGTAAAAACAACCCCTCACCCAACATTCTGGAATTTACACCATGTCACTCATCGCCTCCCGCCTCTCCCGCGTTAAGCCCTCGCCCACGCTCGCCGTCACCGCCAAGGCAGCCGAACTCAAAGCCGCCGGCAAAGATGTCATCGGGCTCGGCGCAGGAGAGCCGGATTTCGATACGCCCGCGCATGTGAAGCAGGCGGCGATCGACGCCATCGGCCGCGGCGAAACGAAATACACGGCGGTAGCCGGAACGCCCGCGCTCAAGAAAGCGATCAGCGACAAATTCAAGCGCGAAAACGGGCTCGATTACGCGGCCAACCAGATCGTCGCAGGCTGCGGCGCCAAGCAGGTTATTTTCAACGCCTTCCTCGCGACGCTGAACGCGGGCGACGAAGTCATCATCCCCGCGCCGTACTGGGTGTCTTATCCCGATATGGTGCTGTTCGCGGAAGGCACGCCGGTCGTGGCGCACTGCCGCGAGGAAGACGGTTTTAAACTCACGCCCGAAACGCTCGAAAAAGCCATCACGCCGAAAACGCGCTGGCTGATCCTGAATTCGCCGTCCAATCCCACGGGCGCTGCGTACACGGAGAAAGAGCTGCGCGCGCTGTGCGACGTGCTGCTTAAGCATCCGCAGGTGTGGGTCATGGCGGACGATATTTACGAACACCTGAATTACGACGGATTCAAATTCACCACCGTCGCACAGATCGAGCCGAAGCTTTATGACCGCACGCTCACGGTCAACGGCGTGTCGAAAGCATACTCCATGACCGGCTGGCGTATCGGCTACGCGGGCGGGCCGAAGGAGCTGATCACGGCCATCAGCGATATCCAGTCGCACAGCACGTCGAACCCCTGCTCGATCAGCCAGGCGGCTTCGGTGGCCGCGCTCAACGGCCCGCAGGAATTCCTGCGCGAATGGCGCGACAGTTTCGCCGCGCGCCGCAACATGGTGGTCGATGCCCTGAACGCCATCCCCGGCATCACCTGCCTGAAACCCGAAGGCGCGTTCTACGTGTTCCCGAGCATGAAAGCCCTGCTTGGCAAAACGACGCCGAAAGGAACCAAGATCGAAAGCTGCAACGTGTTCTGCACCTACCTGCTGGAAGAAGCGCTCGTGGCCGCCGTGCCGGGCAGCGCGTTCGGCACCGGCGGGTATTTCCGCATCTCGTATGCCACCGGACAGAAAACGCTGGAAGAAGCGATGAAACGGATCAGGGCGGCGGTGGAAGCACTCCGCTAGGAGATCGCTTCAGGCAGGTTTGCGCCGGTTTTGAGCTGTCCGGGTCATGGTTTGCGCCGTCTGGCACCGTTTGTTTTGCCAAAAAATCGCGGCATTTCTTTTTATATCATTCGGTTACGATTTTTACTGCGCCCCCTGAGGCGCGGTTTTCTTTGCATTTCTTTGCATTTCTTTGCATTTTTACCCGTAAGCAATTGATATGCCGTTATTGTCATCCTGAGCGCAGCGAAGGATCTTGTGCCATACGCAGCAGGAAAGATCCTTCGCTGCGCTCAGGATGACAATGTCAGCATAAGGAAAATGGCGATGGCCCGGAAGAGGAAGAGTTGAGTCAGGACCTATATAGCTAACCCTGCACTTTACATCAAAAAAAACCCCCGGCACTTTCGCACCGGGGGCAAGTTAAATAACAGGGAGGATTGAGCCTAAGCTCAAATTCAACAGGCAGGGCCTGTATGGAATGGCCCGATTATAGTCATTCGTTTTTCGAATAGAAAGGCATATATTATATATTAGCTATGCATTTTTTGCATGACAAATAAAGCCCTCTCCTTTTGGGAGAGGGTTGGGTGAGGTTACTTTTAAGGTTCTGGTTCGTGGCACCAGCCCTCTCCCCGACCCTCTCCCGGAGGGAGAGGGAGAATTACGCTGCCTTCGCCATGCCGCTTTCGGCAAGTTTGCGGATGAGGAATTCTTTGAATACCTTAATTCTTTTGGAATTCCGCAGCTCCATCGAATAGATGAAATAGACGTCGGTGACCGGGCCTTTCAGCTCGGGCAGGACTTTGGTGATGCCGGTGATGCCCTGCACCATGTAGTCGGGCAGGCCCGCGATGCCGATGCTGCTTTCCACGGCTTTGAGCATCCCGGCCATGCTGTTGATCTTGAAAGCGGGCTTGCGCTCCTCGCCGGAAGAAAGCCCCGCCCTGAGCAGCCAGTTCACTTCGGCAAACGGCAGGCGCATATCCTCGCCGTAGGTGATGAGCTTGTGCTGCGCGAGGTCCTGCGGCTTTTTCGGGATGCCGTGCACGCGCAAATATTCGTTCGACGCGTAGGCGGAATTGTCGAGCGAGGTAAGCCGCTTCTGCACGAGATCGGGATGGCGGGCAGGAAACAGGCGGATGGCGACGTCGGCCTCGCGCATGGTGAGGTCCAGCTCGCGGTCGTCGACCAGAAGCGTGACGGTGATTTCAGGGTAGAGCTCGGAAAACTCGCGCATGTGCGGCGTGAGCCATGCCGTGCCGATAGCCACCGGAGCGGTGATTTTCAACGGGCCGCGCGGACGGTCGCGGCTTTCCAGCAGCGCGTTCTCGGCAGCAGAAAGACGGCTGAAAATGTCGCTTACGGTCTTAAACAGGATCTCGCCCTGCTCGGTGAGCAGCAACCCGCGTGCATGGCGGTGGAACAGCACCACCTGCAAATCCTCCTCCAGCGCACCAATCTGGCGGCTGATGGCGGACTGGCTGATATTGAGGACGTCGGCGGCGCGCGTAAAGCTCTGCGCGGTAGCGACTGCATGAAAAATGCGCATCTTGTCCCAGTCCATCATACGAACCTCACGCGATACGATTGCATGCGCGTGTAGTACTGCAATGGGCGTAAGAATGCAATATGGAAGCTAAAGGATGCGTTGCGGCTGCGCACTCGCGGCGCGCTCGGTTTCGATGTAGCTGCAATGCGTGGCGGTTTTGGCCGGCGACTGCGAGAGATCGGGAGAGAGATCGAATTTGACCTGCGTCTTTTCTTCGGTCTTTACCGTCTCCGCCTGCTTATCGTCACCGAATATGCGCTCAATTACAGGCGTAATCGCCGCGCTGATCCCCCCAAAGGCACCGAAAAACGCACCGGTCCAGCTCGGATTCGCCATGATGCCTACGTCTGCAAGGCTGATTCCCACAATACCCGCCACCGCCGGTGCAGCAACGGCCAGCAAGGCCCCCACGGCACACATGAGGACGGTGGCTTTAGCGATACTTTTAAGATATTTACCCATAGCCACAGGCTATCCCACACCGCGCTTCGGGGCAAATGAAGCTTTTATGACACGTTAACTATTGACATTTTTTGTGCAACCAGTTGTATCTCATACGTTATGGATACGAAAAAACTAGAAAAAATCGTGAGCGCCGCCTTCATCGGCGCCGGGCTTGGCGCCCCCGCAAGCGTGCATTATGACGACGCGGAACGCATCATCACCGTGCATTGTCAGGAGCTGCCGGAAAACGCGTTGCCCCCAATGCCGGACGAAAACATACGCATGGTTCAGGCTGCGGCGCGCGCGCTGTATGAGAATAGCGGTGTCAGCGTCCAGCCGCAGGAAGGCGCGAACATGGGCATGCTGATTCGCTTCCAGCTCGGAAATAATTCAGAAAAACTTCTGGATGTTTCGCCGAAAGACGCAATTTCAAGCGCCATACGCCATGTGCGCGACCGCAGCGACGGCGGCGGCAAGAGCGGGCAGATCTCCCTCTGACGTTTAGTGACCCGCTAAAAACCGCTCCGCTTCCAGCGCCGCCATGCAGCCGGTTCCGGCGGCGGTGACGGCCTGGCGGAAGATTTTGTCCTGCACGTCGCCGGCGGCGAATACGCCGGGAATGTTGGTTTTGGTGCTGCCGGGAGTGGTGACGAGGTAACCTTCCTTATCCATGTCGAGCGTGGTGGATTTGAAGAGTTCGGTGTTCGGCGTGTGCCCGATGGCGATGAAAGCGCCGTCGGCTTTCACTTCGGTGACGGCGCCGGTTTTGACGTTCTTCAGGCGTACGCCGGTGAGCGAATTCGGCTCTTCCGTGCCTATGAATTCTTCCACAACGCTGTCCCAGATCACCGAAATTTTCGGGTGTTTGAACAAACGCTCCTGCCCGATTTTTTCGGCGCGAAGCGTATCGCGGCGGTGGATGAGCGTGACCTTGCTCGCGTGGTTGGTGAGGTAAAGCGCTTCCTCGACGGCGCTGTTGCCGCCGCCGAATACCAGCACTTCCTTGCCCTTGAAAAAGAACCCGTCGCAGGTGGCGCAGGCCGAAATGCCGAAGCCGCGGAATTTTTCTTCCGACGGAATATTCAGCCAGCGCGCCGTCGCACCGGTTGCGATCACCAGCGTATCGGCGGTGTAGGTGTCGCCGGACTCGCCGACGGCGGAAAACGGGCGTTTCGTCAGGTCGACTTTGGCGATGTGATCGTCAATGATCTTCGTGCCTACGTGTGCGGCCTGTTTTTCCATCTGCTCCATGAGCCACGGACCCTGCACGGCATGCTCGAAGCCGGGGAAATTTTCCACGTCGGTGGTGATGGTAAGCTGCCCGCCGGGCTGCATGCCGCGCACGAGAATCGGCGAAAGCGACGCGCGCGCCGCATAAATCGCCGCCGTGCAACCGGCAGCGCCGGAACCGATGATGAGGATTTTAGTGTGAATGGTGGCCATGTTTCGACTTACCTTTGTGCTTCTTTTTATGCATGGGTTTTGCTTTGGGTTCCGGCTGCGGGTGGCGTTCCAGCCAGCCCTGCATGAGACGGATTTCCTGTTGCTGGCTGCGGATGACGTCCTGCGCGATGTCCTGCAACAGCGGGTCGCGACCATTTTTTACCAGCACCCACGCCATGTCGATGGCGCCCTGATGATGGGGAATCATGCCTTTTACGAAATCGTAATCGGCGTCGCCGGTATAGGTGATGTCCATCCCTTTATGCATATCGTCCATCGTCTGCTTATAGGCACGCGCGACGGCGTTATCTTTGGACGCTTCGGGAAGCTTCGCGTTGCCGCGCGTTTCCAGCCAGCGCGTCATCAGCGCGATTTCCTGGTTCTGCCAGATGGTGATGTTTTTTCCGAGTTCGCGCAGCTCTTCGTCCTTGCCGTATTTGTGCAGCACTTCGACCATATCCACCGCGCCCTGATGATGCGGCACCATGCCGCGCGCGAAATCGATATCGGCGTTGCCGGTGTAGGTAATCATCATGCCTTTATGCATTTTATCCATCGCGTCGTTATAGGCGCAGGCGGATTTGCAACTGCAATCGTCCATGGATTTTCCGGCTTTTTTCTTACCATGCATCTCGCCGTGATGGGCGCCGGAGTGGTGCCCCACAGGTTCGGCCATCGCCGAGGCGGGCAACATTAAAGCAAGAACGGCGAGGGTAAGTTTGCGCATGGCAGTCCCTAAAAAAGAGGTGCCGGAGCTGCCATCACGCAGCCCCGGCATTGTTAAACTAAAGCTTCTTCGCGTTGCCTTTGAGGTACTTCGCGACACCGGCGGCGTTGGCTTCCATGCCTTCGTCGCCGCGGTTCCAGCCGGC
>CAZBUX010000089.1:0-7011 GCA_964495185.1 uncultured Rickettsiales bacterium
GCGCCCATGGCGCTTAAACTGGATTGCCGCGTCGGCTACGCCTCCTCGCAATGACGCAGGAATACACGATACCCCCCTTCCGGGCCGTCATCTCACACCCTACAATACTCTGTCATCCTGAGAGCGGCGAAGGATACTGCACGCATTTCTATGCACGGGATGGATAAAGATCCTTCACTGTGCTCAGGATAACAAAATATAAATAACAATCAGTTGGCGCTGAAAATGCAATGAAATGCAAAGAAATGCAAAGAAAACGGAGGGTAAACAGCGGCGGTTTCATATAACCGTCTGGCATAGATGAAAATACAGTGGTTCCATACGGCGCAGAACGCTACGGCAACGGTTCAAATGTAGCAGGAAGCGGCGCGCAAGCGGTTCGAAGCGGGAAAACGGCGGCTTAACTCGCCGCCTTGAGCGTATTCTCCAGCAGGCACGCGATTGTCATCGGCCCCACGCCGCCTGGCACCGGGGTGATGGCGGCCGCGATTCCCTGACAGCTGGCAAAATCCACGTCCCCTACCAATTTTGTTTTGCCATCGGGCGTACTTACGCGATTTATCCCCACGTCGATCACGACCGCGCCTTCTTTCAGCCAGCTTCCTTTCAGGATTCCCGGCTTGCCCACCGCGGCGACGACGATATCGGCGAGCGATACCAGCTCGCGCAGGTTGGCGGTTTTGGAGTGGGCGGTAGTCACCGTGCAATCCTCGCGCAGCAGGAGCTGCGCCATGGGTTTGCCGACGATGTTGGAGCGTCCGAGAATCACGGCATGCTTGCCCGAGAGCTTGCCGTCGCCCGCCCATGTCTCGTGCGGGTGCTGCCTGAAGTAATCGCGCAGCAGCATCAGGCACCCAAGCGGTGTGCAGGGGACGAACCCGTCCTGCCCGGTGGCGAGCTTTCCGGCGCTTACCACGTGGAACCCGTCGACGTCCTTGGCCGGGTCGATGGACTGGATCACCGCCGATTCGCGGATATGCGCGGGCAGGGGGAGCTGCACCAGAATGCCGTGGACGCTGGGGTCATTATTAAGCTCGGCGATTTTTGCGAGTAGCTCTTCTTCGCTTACCGAGTCGGGGAAATGATGCTCGAACGAATGCATGCCCGCTTCGCGCGTCTGCTTGCCTTTGTTGCGTACGTAAACTTCGCTGGCGGGGTCGCTGCCGACCAGCACTACGGCCAGCCCCGGCGTAACCTTGCACGATTGCTTCAGTTTTTCAACACGCGCGGCGATGTCGCGGCGTAGATTTTCGGCGAATGCCTTGCCGTCGATCAGGCGGGTTTCCATGCCGTCAGCTCCCCTTCTTCACAGACTTGGCGCAGGCGGCGAGATAATCCATCAGCGCGAGCAGAACGCCCGACACGACGAACACTATATGGATGATCACCATCCAGCGTATTTCGGTTTCCGAGGTTTTTTCGATGTCCATGAACACTTTGAGCAGGTGGATGCCCGAAATCGCCACGATCGAGGCGATGAGTTTCATTTTCAGCGTTGAGAAATCGACCGTACCTACCCAGTCGAACTTGTCCTCGTTGACGCCCGTGTCCATTTTCGAGACGAAATTCTCATAGCCGGAGAAAATGACGATCACCAGCAGATTACCCGCCAGCGACAGGTCGATCAGCGCCAGCGCCCCGAGCACCGCGTCGTTCGGGCCGAGATTGGGGAGTTGCATCAGTAAATGCCATAGTTCCTGCACGAAGCTGAAAAGCAGCAAAGCCAGCGCTCCCACCAGGCCGACATAAAACGGGGCCATCAGCCAGCGGCTGGCGAACAGGCCGCGTTCGAGGGCGGTTTCGATTTTATTGGCCATGTGTCTTATGCCGTTGCCGGCACTCCTCTGGTGGTGGAATATTCAAAATGCAGCGCCTCGTTGGGATGCACGATCTTGTAGGCGGCGTGGCAGGCCATCGCGACTTCGGCGAAGCCTGAAAGGATGAGCTTGAGCTTGCCTTCGTAAGTGGCGATATCGCCCACAGCGAAGATGCCAGACGAGGACGTTTCGCAAGAAGACGGGGTGACCGTGATGTGGTTCTGCGCGAGGTTAAGCCCCCATTGCGCGATAGGCCCGAGTTCCATCGAAAGCCCGAAGAAGGGCAGCAATATATCGGCAGGCAGCACCCGCTCGGCCCCTTCCAGCGACGATACTTTAACGCCGGTGAGCTTGCCGCCGCTTCCTTCCAGCCCGGAAAGCTGGAACGGGATGACCATTTCGATTTTGCCGCTGTCGGCGAGCTGTTTCATGCGCGCAGCGCTTTCGGGCGCGCAGCGGAATTTGTCGCGGCGATGCACGACGTAAAGTTTTTCGGTGAGTTCGGACAGCGAGATCGCCCAGTCCACCGCCGAATCGCCGCCGCCTGCGATAACGACTTTCCTGCCGCGGAACTCCTCACGCTTGCCCACCAGGTAAAACACGCTTTTGCCTTCATACGCCTCCAGCCCCTCAAGCGGCGGGCGGTTGGGCCCGAACGCGCCGCAACCGGCGGCGATAATGATGGCCTTGCAGGTGATGGCGGTGCCTTTGTTCGTGGTCAGTTGCCAGTGTCCGGCGGACAGTTTCGTGACCGACTCGACGCGCTGGCCGAAATGGTATACCGGGCTAAAGGGAGCTGCCTGTTCGGTGAGTTTTTCCACCAGATCGGCGGCGAGGATCGACGGGTAACCGGGTATGTCGTAAATCGGCTTTTCGGGATAAAGCGCGGTGCATTGCCCACCGGCGGCGTCGAGCGCGTCTATTACGTGGCAGCGCATTTTGAGCATCCCGGCCTCGAAAACCGCGAATAAACCCACGGGCCCGGCCCCGATAATGACGATATCTGTGTCTAAATTCTGCATAAGAAGCAGGAATGTAACAAAAACTAAGGAAAAAGTAAGGGTTTTTTGCCAGAATATGTATCTAACGAAAGGAACCCCTATGACCAACGCTGTAATCTGCACCTATCTGCGCTCTCCCTTCACGCAGGCCGGTAAGGGCGAACTCGCCAAAGTCCGTCCCGACGACCTGCTCATGCAGGTGGTCAAAGGGCTTCTGGCCAGAACGCCGGTGAACGTTTCCGACATCGAAGACATGCTTGTCGGCTGCGCTTTCCCCGAAGGCGAGCAGGGTTTCAACATCGCCCGCATGGTGGCGCTGATGAGCGGATTGCCGCTGACCGTCGGCGGGGCCACGGTCAATCGCTGGTGTGGCTCGTCGATGGACGTGGTGCACATGGCGGCGGGTAAAATCGCCTCCGGAATGGGGGAGGTATTCTTATGCGGCGGGGTCGAATCGATGTCGCGCATCCCGATGGGCGGTTTCAATCCCAGCCCGAACCCGGGACTCTATGGCTCGATGCCGAACGCCTATATGTCGATGGGGCAGACCGCTGAGCAGGTGTGCAAGAAGTTCAATATTCCCCGCAAAGCGCAGGAAGAATTCGCGCTGCGCAGCCACCAGAAAGCGGCAAAAGCCGATCTTTCCGGCGAGATTATCGGAATTGTCCACAAGGGCGGCACCACCGAGAAAGACGGTTGTATCCGCGCCGATACCACGCTTGAGATCATGGCCGGGCTGTCGCCCGCCTTCGACGCTGCCGGTACGGTAACGGCGGCGACTTCATCGCCGGTCACCGACGGCGCGGTGATGCTGCTGGTCACCAGCGAAGCGTATGCCGATAAGCACAAGCTCCCCAAACTTGCCCGCATCAAGAGCTACGCCGTAGTCGGGCTCGAGCCTGAAATCATGGGCATGGGCCCGGTGGAGGCAAGCCATAAAGCGCTCAAACGTGCGGGGCTTGCCATTAAAGACATGGATATCGTCGAGCTTAACGAGGCATTCGCCGTGCAGGCGCTCGCCGTTATCAAGGAACTTGGGGTCGATGAAACGAAAGTGAACATTGACGGCGGGGCGGTGGCACTCGGCCACCCGCTCGGCGCATCCGGCGCTCGCATCACCGGTAAAGCTGCGCAACTACTGCATAAAACCGGCGGAAAATACGCACTCGCCGCGATGTGCATCGGCGGTGGGCAGGGGATCGCTACGGTGCTGGAGAAGATTTAGCGCTCAGATTATTGCGGTATAATTATATATCGAGAATTGTGAAGTTCTGGATACGAGGGCGTGTTTGTAGGGAATAAGACGCCTGAAAAAACCGAATTTATGAATATTTAATAACTATTTGCTACCCTGATTGCAGATTGTTTTTTCATACGGAATACCCATAATCAGGCGGTATCACCTTTAGCGGGAAGGCTAACCACATGTCGGAAATCAAAAAAGTCGCGGTGCTAGGGTCGGGCGTCATGGGCAGCGGCATTGCCGCGCACGTAGCCAATGCCGGGCTGCCGGTGGTGCTGCTGGATATCGTCAAAGATCCCAAAAACCGTAACATGCTCACCGAAAAGGGCGTGGAGCGCCAGCTGGAAGGCAAGCCGCCGGGATTCGTGCATAAGAACAAGGCGAAGCTCGTAACCTGCGGCAACCTTGAAGACGACTTAAAGCAACTCGCCGATTGCGACCTCATCATCGAGGCGGTGCTGGAGAAGCTCGAAGTCAAGCAGGACGTTTATAAAAAGATCGACGCCGTGCGCAAAAAAGGCTCGGTCGTATCGTCGAACACGTCGACGCTGCCGATCCATGAGCTGATGAACGGCATGTCGGATGCTCTCAAAAAAGATTTCATGATCACCCACTTCTTCAACCCGCCGCGCTTCATGCGCCTGCTGGAAGTGGTCAAAGGCAAAGACACGCGCGCCGACGCATTCGACATGGTGTCAAAATTCGCCGACGTGCAGCTCGGAAAAGGCGTGGTTTTGTGCAAGGATACGCCCGGCTTCATCGCCAACCGCATTGGCGTGTACTGGATGGTTTTGGGCCTTACCGAAGCCATGCGCCTTGGTATTTCGGTAGAGCAGGCCGACGCCGTGATGGGCAAGCCCGCGGGCATCCCGAAAACCGGCATGTTCGGATTATTCGATCTGATCGGCATCGACCTCATGCCGCTCATCGCCAAGGAAATGCTGCACACCCTGCCCAAAGACGATCCGTTCGTGAAGGCCTATCAGGAACCGGAGCTGGTCAAAAAGATGATCGCCGATGGCTACACGGGCCGCAAAGGCAAGGGCGGTTTCTACCGCATGAACAAATCCGGCGAAAAGAAAATCAAGGAAGCCATCGACCTCAAAACCGGCGAGTACCATACCGCCGAAAAGAAAGTGTCACTGGCCAGCGTCGATGCCGCCAAGGGGGGGCTCCGCAATCTCGTCGACCATCAAGACATCGGCGGGCAATACGCATGGGCTGTGCTTTCCGGCACGCTCGCCTACGCCGCCTCGCTCGTGCCTGAAATCGCCGACGACATCGCTTCGGTCGATCAGGCCATGAAGCTCGGTTACAATTGGAAATTCGGCCCGTTTGAGATGATCGACCGCATCGGCGTCGACTGGTTTGCCGACAAGCTTAAATCGGAAGGAAAAGCCGTGCCTGCCATCATCGAGCAGTCGCGCGGCAAAACGCTTTATAAGATTGAGAGCGGCCAGCGTCAGGCGGCGAGCGTCAAAGGCGGCTACCAGCCGATTATCCCGCCCGCAGGCACGCTTATGCTCGGCGACATCAAGCTGAACGCTAAGCCGGTGGCTAAAAATCCCTCCGCCTCGATCTGGGATCTGGGTGACGGCATCGCTTGCCTGGAACTTACCTCGAAAATGAATTCGGTGGATATGGATATCCTCGGCATGATCGAGCAGTCGATGGACATCGTGAAGAAAGATTTCAAAGGTCTGGTGATCGGTAATGACGGCGATAATTTCTCCGTCGGCGCCAATCTCGGGCTGATGCTGATGGCGGCCAATATCGCGGCGTGGAAAGATATCGCCGACATGATCCGCCGCGGCCAGAACGCCATGATGTTGCTGAAATACTCGCCGTTCCCCGTGGTAGCGTCGCTTTCGGGCATGGCGCTTGGCGGCGGTTGCGAAATGGTGCTGCACAGCAATGGGGTTGCGGCGCATATGGAATCCTATCCCGGTCTCGTCGAAGTCGGCGTGGGGCTGATTCCCGCATGGGGTGGTTGCAAGGAAATGCTGCTGCGTCATCTCGGCGAAAAGAAGGGCGGCTCCGGCGGCATGTTCAGCAACTTAATGGCCACCGGCGGGGCGATGCCCGTGGTCAAAACGGTATTCGAAACCATCGCGATGGCCAAAGTGGCCGGTTCGGGCGCTGAGGCCTTCGACATGAAAATCCTGCGCGAGGCCGACCGCATTACCATGAACCGCGCCCGCGTGCTGGCCGACGCCAAGGCGCGCTGCCTGGAGATGGCGAAAGATTATAAAGTACCTGAACCACAAACCGTGAATCTTCCGGGCGCTTCGGCCAAGATGGCGCTTTCCATGGCGGTGGACGGTTTCGCCGCCGTCGGCAAGGCCACGCCGCACGACGTGGTGGTTTCCAAAGTGGTGGCGCACGTGCTTTCCGGCGGCGACACCGACATTTCCGAACCCATGACCGAGCAGCAGATCCTCGATCTCGAATTCGAAGGCTTCATGGAGCTGGTGAAAACCAAAGGCACGCTGGCCCGCATCGAGCATATGCTGGAAACGGGTAAGCCGCTGAGAAACTAAAAGTTCCCTGCCTCCTACGGTCGCTCAACAGCTTAGCTGGCCTTTAGTGGCGGTTTGTCATAAAACTATCACAAAACAAGCCTTTAGCGACTGCCGGTGGTTGGTATAATGGACGCTCAACCGCTGAGGAGCAAAACATGGTCGCAACACTTCCCAAACTGAAGATCGAATATTCGCCCAACGGGAAGGAGATCAACGCCACCTTTACCCTTGAAGCATCGCCGGAATTGCACATCACAAAGGTGGTGCGGGGCATTGGCACTCTGGGTAGGGATATGAAAGTCGATAAGGATGCAGGCATAGTGAGCGCCACATTCGCCAACGATGCAAAATTCATTGCGGCCGCGAGTAACCTTTCCGCCGGCGGCACCAGCTTCAGGATTTCGCCCACGGTAGCCGAGATCAAGCGC
>CAZBUX010000090.1:0-6981 GCA_964495185.1 uncultured Rickettsiales bacterium
CCATATCTCTACCGCCAATCTCCAAACCAACCTGCACCGGCGCATCGAGGCGGCCGATACACACCGTGTGCTGACTGCGATGTTCGCAATCGTGCCAGATGCGGTGGTACACGCCCCGCTTCACGCCAGCAAAGGCTTTCGTGACGAAGGCGCGGCCAACCACACGCGGCTTTCGCCTGCGCACAGGGTGAAGGGATTGCACGTATTTGCCTACGGTACGGACGGGAGCCTCTCCGATCCTCCCACAGCGCGGCAGACGCTTTCGGCGTCGCGGGAGATACAGAAATTACACCATATTCCCGATGCCGCTTCAGTATTCGTGAAGCAGAGCCCGGAAGCGATAAAGCTCGGCGTGTTCCACAACGATGTCATCGCGGTGGGCAATGAATCGGTGCTGCTTGCGCATGAGCAGGCTTACGCGGAAGGCAGGCGCGACATCGCGCGGATCGCTGAAAGCTACGCGGCTTTTACGGGGGCGGCGCTTACAACCATCGTGATCAACGGTGGTGAGCTTTCGGTCGCTGAAGCGGTGGGGACGTATTTTTTCAACAGCCAGATCGTGACCACTGCGCGCGGCATGGAAGTGATTGCCCCGGTGGAGATACGTGAAAAATTCGACGGCAAGGCGGCGCGGCTGATGGAGCGGCTATTCGCGCATGTGCATTATGCCGACCTGCGCCAGAGCATGAATAACGGCGGCGGCCCGGCTTGCCTGCGCCTGCGCGTGCCTATGACGGCAACGCAGGTCGCCGCACTCGCAGACAGCGTCAGCGTGCTTGCCGACGAGGCCCTGCTTTCTTCGCTGGAGCGTGCCGTTTCTTCGCATTACCCGGTTTCGGTTTCAGCTTCGGATCTTGCGGGGGCGGAGCTTTTGCTGCGTTCGCAGGCGCTTCAGGCTGAGCTTGCGACAGTGATGAAGCTTCCGCTGTAAGCCCGCCGCCCAGCGCCTTATACAGCGCGATAGCGCGGCGTGAGACACTGGCTTCCGATTCCGCCAATGCGCTTTCCGATTCGAACAGTGTTTTCTGCGCGCTTAGTACGTCGATAAAAGCCGAGATGCCCTTTTTATAACGCTCGTCCGCCAGCGCCACGGTGCTGCGATTGCTCTCCACCGTTTTAGCAAGCACGATACGGCGCGCGTCTTCGTTGAGATATGCCGAAAGCGACGACTCGACATCTTCCAGCGCCTGCAGAACCGCCTGTTCATATGCCGCCAGCGCCTGCGCTTCGCGCGCGTCGGCGGCGTCGATCCCGGCGCGCAGCCGCCCGAAATTGAGGATGGGCATGGTGATGCCAGACGCCGCCGACCAGATGGCGGAAGCAGGCAGGGTGCTGGCGTTCTGGATGCCAAAAAGCCCGGAAATACTAATGTTCGGGAACAGCCGCGCATAGGCCGATTCATGCAGCGACGTGGCGGCGGAAAGCGTGGCGAGGGCCGACTGCACGTCCGGACGTTGTTCGATCACCTGCGCTGGCGTGGCGAGCATCATGGCGCGTTTGGGCAGCGGCAGTTTTTTTGCTTCGGCGAGAAGTGGATCGACAGCGTCGGGCAGGTTTCCGGTGAGGGTATTAAGACGGTTCACCGCGCTGCTATACGCTGTTTTGAGCGCGGGCAGGCGGGCGGTGGTGTCTAAATAGAGCGAGCGTGCCTGCGCTACGTCGAGTTCGCTCACGAGCCCGGCGCGCGCGCGCGACTGCGTGATTTCCAGTGTCGATCGCTGGGATTTTATGTTGCGTTCGGTGATGGCAAGCAATTGCTGCGCGCTGCGTGCTTCCACATAGTTGCGCGCCACTTCCGCGGAAAGCGAGAGCAGCACCGCGCGGTGATCCGCTTCTGCGCCTTTTACCAGCGCGCGCGCCGCGTCGGCGGCTTTGCGGTTGGCGCCGAAAATATCGAGTTCCCAGCTCGCGTCGAAGCTCGCTTCGTAAAGGTCGATGGCTTTATTCTGGCTGAGGAGTCCCTGATCGCTGCGGCTGGCTTTGCCCTGGCCGCTGATGTCGGGGAGAAGTTTCGAGGTGGCCGAAAGTCGGTTGGCGCGGGCTTCCAGTATACGTGCCTGCGCGATGCGCAGGTCGCGGTTGCCGGAAATTGCGGCTTCTTCGAGTTTGTTTAAAACCGGGTCGTTCCACGCTTCCCACCATTTCGCCTGCGGAACGGTTTCGAAAGCAACCTGTTCGCTGCTTGGCGAAAACAATGACGACGCTATGCCGCCATCATCCGCGCAGCCGCTGGAAAGCAGTGAAAATGCAATCAGCGCAGCCAATTCATTTCGCATCAGCGCTCACTTTCCCGGTGACCGCCGGGGCTTCGATATAGACGTCCATCTGCTGGCCGGAAAACGCACCGATGGTTTTGTTGTCGAATGCATAAAGCACCTGCAACACGCGCGAATCGACGCGTTCGTTACCGTCGCCGGTGAGCGAGCGCTTGGGCAGCACGAGCGGTTCGCGGCGCACGAAAGTAAGTGGGATGGGAGTGCCGCTATAGCCGCGCAGCGTGGCGGTGGCCTTGGCTTCGGCGGATACGCGCTGCGCGTCGGCTTCGTCGACTTCGACGCGCACATGCATCACGCGCGTGTTGCCGATGACGATGAGCGGGTCGCGCAGTACGCCCGCGGGGGCGTATTCGCCGGGGCGGACGTTGACGCGCAGTATTTCGCCGTCGATGGGGGCGGCGACCGACAGGCGCTCAAGCGCGGTGGCGGCGATTTGCACCAGTGCCTCGGCTTCCTTTACCCTGCCGTCGGCGATGGCGGCGGCGTAGCGGCGCTGTGACAATTCGTCGCTGCTGATGGCGCGCTTGTCGCTTACGCGTTCGTAAAGCGAGAGGCGGTGGCGCGCGTCGGCGGCCTGTGATTTAGCGACATCGAGCTGCGCTGCCGCAAGTTTGAGCTGCGCGCGCGCGTCGCGGTCGTCGATGGTAAAAAGCGCGTCGCCTTCCTTCACCTGCTCGCCGACCTTCGCAAGCACGATGGCGACGATGCCGGGGATGTTGGTGCCGATGGCGATGCTTTCACTTTCCGGCTCGACGATGCCGATGCCAGCCACTCGCGAGGCAAACGGTGAGGAAGGCGGAGCCACGCTTGGCGTTTCGGCGCTGACCGCAGGCTTATACAGCGCGAAGATCAGCGCGTAGGCGAGTAGCCCAAGGGCTACCAGCGGCAGGCCGAGGCTGGTGAGCGGGTTTCGGAGGCGTTTTATAGTCATGCGGGAATCTTCCTTTCGACGATTTCTTCTTTTTCGATCCTGCCGTCGCTCATGGTGAAAATGCGGTCGGCGTAGGGGAATATGCGGTTGTCGTGAGTGACGACGATGACGGCGCGGGTAGGGTCTTTAGCGATGTCGCGTAAGATCTGCATGACGAGCTGGCCCGCATGGGCGTCGAGCGAAGCGGTGGGTTCGTCGCAGACGATGAGGCGCGGGTCGTGCGCGAGCGCGCGGGCGATGGCCACGCGTTGCTGCTGCCCGCCGGAAAGCTGCGCGGGGAGCTTGTGCAGGTGATTTTCCATGCCGATACGCGAGAGGATTTCGGCGGCTTTCGCCTCAGCCTGCTCAGGTTTCATGCCGGAAGCGAGTAGCACCACCGAAGCGTTTTCTACCGCCGATAAGGCCGGAAGCAAATTGAATTGCTGAAAGATGAAGCCGAGTTCGGTGCGGCGGAACAGCACTTTTTCGCGGTCGGAAAGCGCAGTGACGTCGATGCCGTGCACGATCGCGTTGCCGGAGGTTGGCGTCAGGATGCCGCTTATAATGGAAAGTAACGTGGTTTTTCCGCATCCCGAAGGGCCGACGAGCATGGAGAGTTCGCCGAAAGGGATTTTGACGTCGATGCCGTGCAGCACGCGCGCGGTGTCTTCGCCCGACTGGAAATCCTTGACGATGTTGTGGGTTTCGACGGCGTAGCTCATCTGAATACCAGCGCGGGATCGAGTTTCAGCACTTTGCGGATGCTTACGATGCTGGCGATCAATATGATGAGGGTGATTGCAGCTGCGGTCATCGCTGCGATCTGCCAGTGCAGGGTGAATCCGCGCAGCGCCACCGTGTCTTCCGTGGCGTCGAAGAACATGGCGCACAGGCCGATGCCGATGCTGTAGCCGATGAAGGCGACCACCGCGGCCTGCAATAAAACCATGCGGAGAATCTGGCGGTTGCTGACGCCGACCGCTTTGAGCGCGGCGAACTGGCGCAGGTTTTCGATGACGAAAATGTAAAACGTCTGGCCTGCGATGGCGGCGCCGATGATAAAACCAAGCACTACCGTAGTGCCAAAATTGATGGCGATGCCGGTGCGCTTTAAATAGTAGTGGATGCTGCGCCAGTGGAATTCGCTGGCGGTGAGCGCCTGCAGGCCGGTGTCGTCGCGTATACGCTGTTTGACGGCCTGTTCATCCTCGCCGGGTGCGGTTTTTACCACGACGAACGACATGCGGTTGCGCTCGCCGGGAGAATAGCGCAGCGCTTCGGTGTAGCGCGTGAACACCAGCGGGAAGGTGATGAAGGGCGGTTCGGCGTCGCAGATGACGGCGACGTAGGCGCGCTGGTCGTTGATCTCCAGCGTTTTGCCGAGCGCGAGCTTTTCACCGGGCCAGAAGAATTTGAACGCGGCGGCGTCGAGCGCGATGGCCTGCGGCTGGCGCAGATCTTCCCATGCGCCCATGACGATTCTCGGCGGCTTGCCGATGAGCGAGGAATCGTCAACGCCCATGACGATGACCTGCTGCATGATGCCCCCGGGGGCGCGCGCCACCGCGAAGCCTTTATACAGCGGCACCGCCCATTCGACGCCCTGCACGGCGCGCACCTTGAGCAGCGATTTGACGGGCATGGGCTTGATTTCCTCGATGTACTGGATTTCGGGATGCATGACCCAGAGATTGGCTTCCGGCAGGTCTTTGATCTGGCTGCCGGTGCGTGCCATGATGCCGGTGAAGATGGAGACCTGCTGCGACATGAGCAGCGTGGCGAAGGTAATGCCGAAGATCAGCCCGAGATATTTGGCGCGGTCGCCCCAGAGCATTTTCAGCGCGACGAGGTGCATGACTTTTTTTCTTCTTCCCGGTGCGGGTGCTATAGTGTACTATACGGTATAGTAATATGCTAATACTGAACTGTACAGTATAAAAATGCCGAAAAAGCCCGTTACGCCGAAAACGCATAAAAATCCAGGACGTCCCAAGGATTTAGGCAAGCATTCGGCTATTTTGAAGGCTGCCAAGGAGCAGTTCATGCGCCACGGTTTCGACCGCGCCGGCATGGATGCGATCGCCGGGGCGGCGGGGGTATCGAAGCTTACGCTATATAGCCATTTCGGCAATAAGGACGCGCTGTTCCAGGCGATGATCATGCAAAAATGCAGTGAGGTGAAGCTTTCGGGCGATTTCGAGAAACTTGCGGCGCTGCCGCCGAAAGCGGCGCTTACGCAAATCGGCGGGCGCTTCCTCGACCTGATTTTCCAGCCGGAGGTGCTTGCCATGCACCGTATCGTCATGGCCGAATCGGCGACGAGGCCGAAGATAAGCCAATTGCTTTATGAAGCGGCACCGCAGCGCGTGAAGGGCATGTTCGCGGAACTGCTGAAAGCCTATCATAAAAAAGGCCAGCTTACGGTGCGCGATACCCGCGTCGCCGCCAATCATTTCTTTGCCCTGCTCAAGGGCGAGCCGCACGATCTGGCGCTGTTCAATCTCAAGCGCACGATGGGCGTGAAGGAAAAAAAAGCGCATCTTGACGATTGCGTGGCGGTGTTCCTTCGGGCGTATATGGGAAAGTGAATCTTCTTACAGTGAAGGCTTCGCCGGAAGCCGTGAGAAAAACGGGTCGGTCCACGCGGTGGGCAGGCAGCTTATCAGCCAGAGCGGCCAGTAAAGCGCGCGCGGGAAGGCGATGCGCGCGCGGTTGCGTTCCAGTCCGTGCTGGATGATGCGGGCGGCTTTTTCAGCGTCCATTAGAAACGGCATGGGGAAATCGTTGACGTCGGTCATCGGCGTTTTGATGTAGCCGGGGCAGATGACGTTCACTTCGACATTGGAATGCGAAAGCCAGCCGCGAAGCGCTTCGCCGTAGGCGCGCACGCTGGCTTTACTTGCGCTGTAGGCGGGCGAGCTTGGCAGTCCGCGAATCCCGGCGAGCGAACTTACCAGCGCGATCTGCCCGCGCTTGCGCGCGATCATGGCGGGGATGACGGGATAAATGGTGTTGAGCACGCCGTCGACATTGGTGGCGAGTATGGCGCGGGCCTGCGCGCCGGTCTCGCCGCCGCCCCCGGTGCCTGCGGAAATGCCGGCATTAGCGATAATGAGGTCGATGGGGGTTGCCGAATCGATACCGGTGATCCACGCGCTCATGGCTTCGCGGTCGGTGACGTCGAGGGTTTTTTCGTGCGTTTCCGCCCCGAGCTTCCTGCAATGCTGCGCAGCCGCCGAAAGCCGCGCGTTATCGCGCCCCTGCAGGTGCAGCGTTACCCCGGTTCCGGCGTAACGGGCGGCCAGAGCCAGTCCTAATCCGCTGCTTGCGCCTGTTATTACAATGGTTTTTGGCATTTTCATAAAAAAGTAACCATTTTTGCGCCATAATGGAGGTGTAGAAGAAGAGAAAAAACAATACACAAGTAGGGCCTGATGCAAAATGCAAAATCCGTATGCGTCTTCTGCGGCGCATCCAATAACGTAGATAAGAAATTCCTCGATGTCGGCGCCGAATTCGGCAAAATCCTCGCAAAAAGAGAAGTAACGCTGGTCTATGGCGGCGGCGATTGCGGCGTCATGGGCGCGGTGGCGAATTCCACCATGAAAAATAACGGCCACGTCACCGGCGTGTTCCCCGTGTCCCTGCGCAACATCGAAAACGAACACCAGAGCTTAAGCGAAATCATCATCGTGAACACCATGCACGAACGCAAGCAATGCATGTTCGAGCGCTCCGACGCGTTCATCGTGTTTCCCGGCGGCTTCGGCACCATGGATGAGATGTTCGAGATCA
>CAZBUX010000091.1:0-6900 GCA_964495185.1 uncultured Rickettsiales bacterium
GCTATCCGCGCCTAAAATCGAAGGAAAATTCTCGCTTCGCGCCTCATGCACCGGCATGATCGCCATGGAAGATGTGGAAATCCCCGACAGCGCCATGTTCCCGGAAGTCTCGGGCCTGCGCGGCCCGTTCTCCTGCCTGAACAAGGCACGCTACGGCATCGGCTGGGGCGCGCTGGGCGCTGCGGAATTCTGCTATCAGGCGACGCGCAGCTACACCATGGAACGCCAGCAGTTCGGCAGGCCGCTGGCAGCCAACCAGCTCATCCAGAAAAAACTCGCCGACATGATGGTGGATATCGCGCTGGGGCTTCAGGCCTGCCTGCGCGTGGGACGGGTTATCGACGAAGGCCACGCCTCGCCCGACATGATCTCGATCATCAAGCGCAACTCGGCGGGCAAGGCGCTGGACATCGCCCGCACCGCACGCGACATGCACGGCGGCAACGGCATCTCGGATGAATACCATGTCATCCGCCACGTGATGAACCTCGAAAGCGTCAACACCTACGAAGGCACGCACGACATCCACGCGCTGATTCTGGGCCGGGCGATCACAGGCATTCAGGCGTTTACCGGCGCATGAGGCTCGTGCCGATCATCGTTGCGGTAGCGGCGGGGCTCGGTGGGGCGTATTACTTTTTCTTCCATCCGCCGGTAGTGCTCAAGCGTGCGACCTCGCAGGCGCTTGGGCAGTTCGCGGCTTCGGTGGCAAGTCAGGACCGCGAAAAAATCAAACAGTCGCTACAGGCGCTTGTCGCCGACGACGCTAAAATCCATCTTGAAGTGACGTTCGTGGCGCTGATGCGGCAGGGCGGCGCGCCAGCGGTGGTGCAGGACTTTACCAAAGCGGATTTCATCACGCTGGTTGACACCACACTCTATTCGCTCACGGCTTATGATTACCAGCCAGAGCTGCAAAGCTTCGCGCTTGCCGAAGACCACAAAACCGCGGCCATCACCTTCACCTCCAAACAATATGCCGACGGTAATTCGTATTACGCTGGCACGGCGGTAAATATGCGCTATAGTGCCGACGTCACATGCGAGGGTACGGCGTCGTTTACCAAGGAAACGCCGCAGCTTTCGCAAGCGTCATGTAAAATGGAACTGCGCTCGGTGCCTAAGCCCGGCGAAGCGCAGAAAATGCAAAATAACCCGGGCGCGATACAGCAGCTCTTGCAGGAGCAACGATAAGTAACGTCAACGCCTGCCGGCGACGACGCGGTAAAAACGAACTTATGGAGCCCTGCCCGTGAAAGCCTTCATCGAACATCATTTCGGTACCGTACTCATTTTATCCTGCGTGGCGGGACTCGTCGTCCCCGGCATGCCAAGCCTTCCCGACGTCGCCGCGCTCGTCACGCTGGCGCTGCTTACGTTTGTTGCCTGTTACCGCTTACGCGACGGCGGGCTCAAGGAAATACGCTGGAAAGATATTGCCACATTTTATGTGCTGCGCTACGCGCTTTTGCCGCTTGCCATGTGGTACGCCGCGCATACGCTGATTCCTGCCTATGCCACCGGCGTGCTACTGCTTTCACTTCTGCCGTCGGCGATTTCCAGCCCGGCGTTTACGCATATTTTCGGCGGGGTGGCGCTGCCCGCCTTCGCCATCACCGTACTTAGTCAGGTGGCCGCGCCTTTCCTGATTCCTGCGGCGTTCGCGCTGGTCGGAAGCACGGAAGTGGTGCCGCCGCCGCATAAGCTGTTCGCGACGCTGATCTGGTGCATCTTCGTGCCGATGCTGGTGTACGGCCTTGTGCGCAAGCACCAGAAAAGCGCGAGCTACATCCACGCCAACGGCAAGTTTTTCTCGATATTGCTTGTGGCGTTCATCATCGCGCTGGCGGTGGCCAAGCAGCGCGACGTCATCCTCGCCGATTACGAAGGCATCGTGACGGCAACGGCGGTCACCACCACCTGCTACGTGATTTACCTCATCTTCGGCTGGGTGGTTTCGCGCAAGCGCCCGCGCGGTGAACGCATCACCTATGCCACCTGCTCGGGATTCAATAACGCGGCGATGGGGGTGAGCCTTGCGCTGATGCATTTCTCGCCGCCGGTGATTTTATTCGTGGCGGCCAGCGAAATAAGCTGGGCGATGCTGCCGGCGATATTCAGGTTCGGATTAAGGCGATTTTCGCATTAGGACGATTTTTTCTTCGCCAGAGGATGCTTTTCCTCGACCAGTTTTTTCAAGCGCGAACCGGCGACATGAGTGTAAACCTGCGTAGTGGAAATATCGGAATGGCCGAGTAATTCCTGAATAACGCGCAGATCGGCGCCGCCTTCCAGCAAATGGCTGGCGAAGGAATGACGCAGCGTGTGCGGCGAGAGCAGCTCGGGATCGATGCCGCATGCCAGCGCCAGTTCTTTCAGCATGACGCCGAATTGCTGGCGGGTGACGTAGCCGTCGGCGCGATGGTAGGGGAATAAATAGGCCGAAGGTTTTTTGTCGGATAGAAACACTTCCCGCACCGCCAGATAGCGCGAAAGCGCTTCGCGCGCCCGCGCGTTGACGGGGACCATGCGCTCCTTGTTGCCTTTGCCGGTGATAAGTAGTGCATCCGTCTGCACGCTGTGCTGGCCTTCCCTTACCTGCAGCGCCGAGAGCTTGAGCGAGACCAGCTCGGAGACGCGCAGCCCCGCGCCATACATCAGCTCCAGCATCGCCTGCAGGCGGAGGCCTGCGGGCGAGTCGTCGCCGCGGGCGGTTTCGATGAGGGTGAGGATGTGGTCGAGGGTTAAGGTTTTTGGCAGGGATTTGCCTATTTTTGGAGTTTCGAGCGTGACCGCCGGGTTGTCGGTTCGGATGTTTTCTGAGTAGAGGAATTCGAAGAGTTGCCGCAGCGCCGAGAGCTTGCGCGCCACGCTGCGCGGGGACAGGCCGGATTTGGAAAGCTGGGCGAGAAAGGCTTCGAGATCGGCCCTCCCTAAGGTTTCGAAGGAGAGCGAACGCCTGCCGGTAAAACCAAGAAAATCGTCTAAATCCCGCCGGTAGGCGCTCATGGTATTGGCCGAGGCGCCGCGCTCGGCGACCATCATTTCGATGAATTGCCCGGCTAAATTTGCGTCAGCGTCAGGGTTTGGAAGGGAGGAACGCTTTGGCATCGAGTTCCTTTTCAATAGGATGCACGGGCGCCGGAATATCCTGCGAAATCAGCCAGCCGAAGGCGGCGATGGCCGCGACGGCGACAAGGCCTATCAGTGTCGGGAAAAGGGAACGGCGTCGCTTGTGTTGCATTCTTTACTTTTTCCTTTAGTGTTTTGTACGAATAATATCGTAAACGCCGCCAGTTAGAACACAAGTAAAAATGACATCGTCAACGCAACCCCGGGCGCTGCCCGTTAAATTGCCCCGCCCCGTGGTGCTGGTCGGGCTGATGGGCGCCGGGAAATCGACCATCGGACGCAGGCTCGCCACGGCGCTCGGGCTGAACTTCGTCGATTCCGACCAGGAGATCGTCGAAGCCGCCGGGTGCAGCATCTCGGATATTTTCGAAATCCACGGCGAAACCATTTTCCGCGACTTGGAACAGCGCGTCCTGCACCGGCTGCTTGCCGGGGAAGTCTGCGTCATCGCCACCGGCGGCGGCGCGTTCATCAACCCCGATTTGCGCGCGGCCATTCAGGAAAAAGGAATCTCGGTGTGGCTTAAGGCCGATCTCGGCGTATTGCTCGAGCGCGTGTCGCGCCGCGATACGCGGCCGCTGCTTAAAAGCGGCGATAAAACCGCCATACTCTCGCGGCTGATGGACGAGCGTTACCCGATTTACGCCGAGTCGCATATCGTCATCGACAGCAATGCCGGAGTGCACGAAACGGTGGTGGACGCCATCGTCTCGGCGCTGCGCGAGAAAGCGCAGCATGCCTGAAACGCTGAAAGTCGAACTCGGCGCGCGCGGGTATGATATCGTCGTCGGCGAGCGACTGCTCGCGGACGCAGGAAAACACTGCGCGGGCGCGCTCAAAGGCAGGCGCGTCATTATCGTCAGCGACGAGCAGGTGGCGCGGCTTTACCTGCACCGGCTCACCGGCGCGCTGGAGGATGAGAAAATCCAGTACCGCGCGGTGATCGTGAAACCGGGCGAAGGCACCAAGAGCCTCGCGTCATTCAGCGAACTGATGGAATCGCTGCTCGAGCAGAACCCCGACCGCAGGACGGTGCTCATCGCGCTGGGCGGCGGCGTGGTCGGCGACCTTACCGGGTTTGCGGCGAGCGTACTGCTGCGCGGCGTAGATTTCATCCAGATGCCGACGACGCTGCTTTCGCAGGTGGATAGCTCGGTGGGCGGCAAAACCGGCATCAACTCAAAGCAGGGAAAAAACCTGATCGGCAGTTTCCACCAGCCGATTTTAGTACTCGCCGACGTTTCGACGCTTGCGACATTGCCAGCGCGCGAGCGGAAATCGGGATATGCGGAGATCATCAAATACGGCTTCATCGACCGCCCGGAGTTTTTTGCGTGGCTGGAACAATACGGCGCGAAACTGCTTGCGGGCGACGCAGCGGCGACGGCTTATGCGGTAGTGGAAAGCTGCAAGGCGAAAGCGGCCATCGTCGCGGCGGACGAGAAAGAAGCCAATGTGAGGGCGCTTCTTAATTTCGGGCATACGTTCGGGCACGCGCTGGAAGCGGAAACGGGATTTTCTGATACGCTCCTGCACGGAGAAGCGGTGGCTATCGGCATGGCGCTGGCGTTTCGCGCCTCGGTGATGATGGGGCTATGCCCGAAAGCCGACCTTGAGCGCGTACTCGCGCACTACAAGGCGGTGGGGCTTCCATCGTCACCGCTCGATATCCGCAAGGACTGGGACATAGACAGGCTCATGGCACATTTCGCGCACGATAAAAAAGCGGAATCCGGAAAGCTTACCTTCGTGCTGGCCAAAGGCATCGGCAAAACTTTCGTTGCAAAGGACACGGCGGCAAGCGACATCCGCAAAACGCTGGAAGAAACCTGCCGCTAGCGTAGTGGCGTATGGCCCGTGCCTGTCTCCAGCGAGTCCACCCAGCCGGAACCGGCCTGCCTGCCCTGATCGCGATAGACCTTTTCTACGGTCTTTTCGGCTTTTTTTATGACGTCTTCACGGCCAAGCTGGTGTAGCAACAAACCGATCTGCGCGGGATATTCGGCGGGCGAAAGCGCGCCGCGTTCGCGGACTTCTTTTTCCACTTCGTGATAGCCATAATAGATCGGCTCGACATGGTTGCGCTCTGCTTCGCGCACCGGATGCCTGCCGCTGCAATGCTCGTCCCCGATTTTCCCGATATCCGCAAGCAACGCCCTGACGGCAGCCGTCGCTTCGGCGGCCTTTACGAATTGCGGCAGGACGATGGTCAGCACGCCGCTGTCTTCCCGGATCAGTTTTGACATCAGGCCTGATTTCTGCTCCCAGCCAGACTGTACGGAAAGCATGTGTTTTTCAGTAAGCGGTTCCAGCAGTTCCTTAATGCGTGGTGTGGGATCACCAATGCCGTGGTTCCGCTCGCCGTAAGCGTTGCGCAACTCAAGCGCGACGTGCGGCGTTTCGCCAGGGCGGGACGGCACCGTGCCGATATCCAGCGTGTATTTACCCAGCGGCGTGACGCTTGCGATTTTCCTGAATTCTTCCATTGGCAATGCTCCCGGTTGCAGGGCTGTATTTTACTAACATAAATTAATAACGCAAGGAGGGTTCGCGGTGCCCGCAAAGGCACAGCCAAAGCCATTTATTGCCAAAAATGCCAGCAACTCATTGATTAAGCGGGCGCTTGTGGTAACGTTCGCTATCGTGTAGTATCGCCGCCTTAATCCGTATGCGCCCTTTGCCCCATATTTTGCCCGCCGCTTCAATACGCGAGATGCAACCCGCCGACGTCACCGACGTCGCCGCGCTTGCGGCGCGCATCTGGCATGTGCATTACGTGCCGCATATCGTGTCGGCCGAGCAGGTCGAGTATATGCTGGAGCGCGTGTGTTCGCCCGCCGCCATCGTCGAGCAGATCAAGGAAAAAGCGCAGCGCTTCTGGCTGCTGCATGATGAAAACATCCTGATCGGCTACGCCGCCGTCGAGCCGCGCGCGGATGGTGAATGGTTTATCGATAAGCTTTATGTCGACACAACCCAGCAACGCAGGGGGCTCGGGAAAATGCTGCTTGCGCATATCATCGGCGAACACAGGCCGAAAGCGCTCACGCTTCGTGTCAACCGCAGGAACGTTCCTGCGATCAATTTTTATTTCAGGAACGGATTCGTTATCGAAAAGCTCGACATACGCGATATCGGCAGCGGGTTCGTGATGGACGACTTCCTGATGAAACGGACGCTGCCGTGACCGACGCGATGAGCAACGATCTGTGGTGCTACGGGCTGATTATTTTGCTGTTCCTGATCATCTCGGCGTTTTTCTCGGCGGCGGAAACGGCGCTGACGGCGGTATCCCGCGCGCGTATCTACAAGCTCGTCATGGACGGCAGCAAACGCGCGCAGACGGTGGCCAGGCTGCGGCGCGAGAAAGAATCACTGATCGGCACAGTGCTGCTTGGCAATAACGCGGTGAACATCGCCGCCTCGGCGCTAGCCACCTCGCTTTCCATCAAGGTATTCGGCGACGGCAGCGGGCTGGTGCTGGTGACGCTCGCCATGACGCTGCTTGTGGTCATCTTCACCGAAATATTGCCCAAGACCTATGCCATCCAGAATTCCGAGCGCGTGTCGCTCGTGTTGTCGCCGGTCTTAAGCGTGCTGGTGAAACTGCTTTACCCGTTCACCTACAGCATCCAGGTGTTCATCCGCGCCATGCTGAAAATCTTCGGCATCGACATCTCGCAGAACAACACGCTGATTTCCGCCACCGACGTCATCCGCGGCACCATCGAGCTGCATCACCGCGAAGGGCAGATGATCAAGCAGGAC
>CAZBUX010000092.1:0-6858 GCA_964495185.1 uncultured Rickettsiales bacterium
TTTCTACGCGCTGCACTTCCTGCTGCCCTTCGTGATCGCCGGTGTGGTGGTGCTGCATATCTGGGCGCTGCACCAGCACGGCTCGAACAACCCGCTGGGCATCGACGTCAAGGGCGAACAGGACACCATCGCGTTCCACCCCTACTACACCATCAAGGACATGTTCGGCTTCGGCGTGTTCTTCATGATTTTCGGCTGGTTCGTGTTCTTCTCGCCCAACTCGCTCGGACATCCCGACAACTATATCCCGGCCAACGCCATGGTTACGCCGCCGCATATCGTGCCGGAATGGTATTTCCTGCCCTTCTACGCTATCCTGCGCGCCATGCCCGATATCGGCATACCGTTCACGGGCATCGTGTTCGTATCTTCGAAACTCGCGGGCGTGCTGGGCATGTTCGGCTCGATCATCATTTTCTTCTTCCTGCCGTGGATCGACCGCTCGAAGGTGCGCTCAGCCACTTTCCGCCCCGTCACCCGCCTGCTTTTCTGGGTGTTCGTGGCCGATTGCGTACTGCTCGGCTGGCTCGGCGCCAAACCGGCGGAAGGCATTTACATCGTCCTCAGCCGTATCGCGCTTGCTTACTATTTCCTGCATTTCGTGATGCTGTGGGTCGTGAGCAAATATGAAAAAACCCTGCCCCTGCCTGAAAGCATCAGCAAAGCCGTGCTGGCGAAACAGGCGCACGCGGCGCATCACTGACGGGATGAATAACATGAAAAAAACGCTTCTCGCCTTTGCCGCCATCGTCACCGTCACGACTGCCGGTTACGCCATTGCCAGCACCGACGGACAACGCCCGCCGCGCCATGTCGACTGGCCGTTCGACGGCATGACCGGCCGCGTCGACAAGCCCTCCGCACAGCGCGGGTTCCAGGTCTATAAGGAAGTCTGCGCCGCCTGCCACGGCCTTGACCGCGTCGCCTTCCGCAGCCTGACCGACATCGGATTTTCAGAAAGCGAGGTGAAAGCCCTCGCCGCCGAATACCAGGTGACCGACGGCCCGAACGACGAGGGCGAAATGTTCCAGCGTCCCGGCAAGCCTTCCGATTCCTTCGTGCCGCCCTACGCCAACGAACAGGCAGCGCGCGCCGTGCAGAACGGCGCCTACCCGCCCGATCTCAGCCTCATCGTCAAAGCCCGCCAAGACGGCGCGAACTACGTGTACTCGCTGCTTACCGGCTTCACCGAAGCGCCCGCCGACGTACAAATGAACGCCGGCATGCACTACAACCCCTATTTCCCCGGCCACCAGATCGCCATGGCCGCGCCGCTTTCCGACGGGCAGGTGAGCTACACCGACGGCACCACCGCCAGCGTCGACCAGATGTCGCGCGATGTGGTGAACTTCCTGCAATGGGCAGCCGAACCGGAAATGGAAACCCGCAAGCAGATGGGTCTCAAAGTGCTGGTATTCCTCGCCTTCTTCACGGGGTTCATGTATATTGCCAAGCGCAATATCTGGAAAAAGCTCCACTGATATCCATCGTCACCTGCGAGGAGAAAGAATGGCTGAGCTATCTCGCCTTCCGCCTTCGCCAAGGCTGAGTGCTATGACTCCTCCCCCCGCAGGGGGGAGGAGGTATTCTCCGTTCCTGCTCATTGCGTGCTTTAGCGCCGCATCGGCCTACGCCGCCGACGAGTCGGCCCGCGAGCTTTCTTCCCCCTTCGCGCCCGACGCCAAGCCGATTTATTCCGATAAGGAACCGGTGCTGCTCGAAGCGTCGGAGATGGAATACCTGCAGGAGCAATCTACTGTCATCGCCTCGGGTAAAGTCGCCGTCACGCAGGGCGACACGGTGGTACTCGCCGATTCGCTTTCCTACGACCAGAATAAAAACCTCGTCGTCGCCAGGGGCAATGTCAGCATGCTGGAACCCTCGGGCAACGTGCTGTTCGCCGATACGCTGGAGCTGAAAGACGACATGAAGGCGGGCGTCATCCGCGAATTTCGCGCACGGCTTTCCGACAATTCGCTGCTGGCGGCCCGCGGCGCCCGCAAGCTCGACGAAAACCGCATGGAATTGTTCAAGGCGGTGTATTCGCCGTGCCTGATCACCTGTAACAAAGATAAATCCTCAAATAATCCCCAGTGGCAGGTGAAGGCCAACCGCGTACTGGTCGACGATCTCGACCAGACGGTGACCTATGACGATGCCTGGATGGAAGTGTACGGGCTGCCGGTGCTGTATTCACCCTATTTCTCGCACCCAACCCCCAACGCCGATAACCAGAGCGGGCTGCTCGCACCCGAATACAAGCATTCGGACAATCTCGGCTCGGTGGTCAAAATCCCGGTCTATTTCGCGCTTTCGCCCGATAAGGACGTCACCATCACCCCCATCGTCACCAGCATGGAAGGCCTCGTCATGGCGGGCGAATACAGGCAGATGCTGGACACCGGGAATTTCGCCTTCGACGGCAGCATCACCCAGCCCAAAGACCGCGACGCGCTGGGCACACGCAGCTCGGGCAAGGAAATACGCGGGCACATCAACGGCAAGGGCAAGTTCTATGTCGGCGAGGATTACGACTGGGGCTTCGACATCCACCGCGCCACCGACGATACCTACCTGCGCCGCTACAATTTCAGCAACGACACGCTGCTCACCTCGAAAATCTACGCCGAGGGCTTCCGCTTCGGCGGCTATGAGCGCTCCTATGCAACCATCCGGGGTCTCGCGTTCCAGGGGCTTACGCAGCAGGACGACAAAGACCGCATCCCGCTCATCACACCGCTGGTGGATTTCAATTTCGAGAGCGATCCGGGCAAATACAACTCGCGCGTATTCGTAACCGGCGGCGCCATGGCGCTCACCCGCGATACCGGCGCGCAGTCACGCCGCGTGTCCAGCACGGCAGGACTCAGGCTGCCTTACATCACCGATGACGGGCAGATCATCGAATTCGAAGCGCAGGTGCGCGGCGACGTCTATTCGGTGAGCGACGTGCTGCTTGAGGACGGCCGCAACTATGACGGCACCACCGGCAGGCTCGTGCCGCAAGCGTCGGTAACGTGGCGCTACCCGTTCATCAATCGCGGGCAATCAGGCAGCCTCATGATCGAACCCATCGTCAATTTCACGGCAAGCCCGAGCGGGAGCAATCCCGAAAAAATCCCCAACGAGGACAGCCTCGTCCCCGAATTCACCGACACCAATTTGTTTGCTAAAAACCGCTTCGCCGGGTACGACCGCATCGAGGACGGCCCGCGCATGAGCTACGGTATGCGCGGTCAGGCGCAGTTCTACGAGGATAAGTACGTCGACTGGATGTTCGGTCAGCATTACCGCGTGGGCAACGACCGCGATTTCCCGTTTTCCAACGAGCTGGCCAGCCATTTCTCCGATTACGTCGGGAAGGTCGGGCTTACCTACCAGCCGTTCGGCATCGCCTACCGCTTCCGCCTCGACAAGGATGAATTCACGCCCAAGCGCAGCGAAGTGGACGGGTATTTCAACATGTACCCGGTCAGCGCCTACGTCTCGTACCTGTCGCTTACCAACGATCCCATCCTCTCCACCAAGGAGGAAATCTACGGCGGCACCAGCATCAACTTAAGCAAGAAATGGATCCTCAGCCTGCAGGGACGCCAGGACCTCGAGCTCGATCAGGTGACGTCCACCAGCGCCGGCTTGACCTACGCCAACGAATGCACCAACATCGTCACCACCATTGGCAGGGAATATACGCAGGACCGCGACATTAAATCGTCCACGACGTTTTTAGTACGGGTCATGCTGAAAAATCTGAACTAGGATAGGTAATGCTTAAAAAACCGCTCGCCATAGCCGCCATCGCTTTCAGCCTCGCATCGCCCGCCCATGCCGGGGAGCCGAAACTCCTTTCGGGCGTGAAACCCGACACGAGCATCGCCGCCGTGGTGGGGGGCGAGGCGATTTCGTCCTACGACGTCGATAACCGCGTGCGCTTCATCATCGCCACCACCAAGCTGCCCGACCGCGCCGACGTCACCGAGCGTATCCGCCCCCAGATCCTCCGCTCGCTGATCGATGAAAAACTGCAGTTGCAGGAAGCAGCCCGCCACGACATCGTCATCACCGGCCCCGATATCGGCGAGGCGGTATCGGCCATCGAGCAGCAGCGCGGCATGCCCACCGGCTCCATCTTCGCCATGCTGAGCAAGGATAAAATCCCGCACGAAACCTTCACCGAACAGATCCGCGCCCAGCTCGCGTGGAACCAGCTCATGATGAAGGAAATGCGCCCGCACGTGAAAGTGAGCGAAGAGGAAATCCAGCTCGCCGCCGCGCAATACGTCGCCCCCGTAGCCATCAAGGAACTCGAAATCGCCACCATCAGCCTGCCGGTGGACAAGCCGGGCCGGGCCGGTGAAATCAAGCGCCTCGCCGACAAGCTCGCCAAGGAAATTCGCGCCGGCGCGAATTTCGAGGAGCTCATGCGCCAGTTCTCAAGCAACGCCTCGCGCTCGGGCAAAACCGAAACCTTCTGGGTGCGCCCCTCACAGCTCGATCCCGCCATCGGGCAGGCGCTCGCCGGCGCGAAACAGGGCACGGTCACCGACGCCCTGCGCACCAATGACGGCTACGCCATCGTGAAAGTCTATAACATCCGCGCGCAGGAAGCCGACAAGAGCAAGAACGTCGAAGTGCAGCTTAAGGAAATCCTCCTGCGCCTGAAACCCGACGCCACCACCAAGGAAGCCGACGTCCTCCTCCAGATCGGCGAAAACGTCGCCAAAGACCCCGGCACCTGCGAGGAAAAAGGACTGGCGAACATCAAGGACCTCAACGATTTCGACATCGAGGTGAGTTTCCGCCGCAGCGCCGTCGGCGAACTGCCGCCCGCGCTTAAGATCATCGCCGAAAGCCTGAAAGTGGGCGATATCTCCACGCCGTTCGCCAGCTCCGAAGGCATCCGCCTCTACATGCTCTGCGACAAAAAAGAAGGCGGCGAAATCGCCGCCGACACCACCCGCATCAAAAACCAGCTCATGCAGCAGAAGCTGGAGCTGGAAGCGCAGAAGTATATGCGGAATCTGCGCCGCGACGGGTTTGTGGAGATCAGGTAAGCTGCATCGTCACTTCCGGCTTTGACCGGTCGATATTCGCAAGCACCGCCTCGCAGAAACGGTCGCCGAGCTTTTCAGGGCCGGAGACTTCATTCAATACATCACGGAAAAAATGGGCTTTTTTGAAAGCATTGCGCACGTCGTCGTACTGCAACGTTTCGACGCTGCGTAGTCTGGAAGGCGTTTCCTCGACTGCGCGCGGGTCGGCCCAGATGCGCCCGTCGACGACCCGGATGCCCTTGCCGTGCTTCAACGCGTGATAGGTGGCTGCGAGCGTGGCAAGGACCACCTGGTACGGATCAGCATCGGCACCGGCCAAGCGGTTTTCAAGATGCAGGTCATAATCGGCAGGGGCATCGCCGCCGGGTATGACGCACATCAGCGATGCGGTGGTAGTGTTATCTTCACGCCGTTTGGCATAGCCAATAAAAAGCGGCGCAAAACTGCGGTGCATCTCCATCCTGCAGAAACGCCGGCACGATTCGGCGGTGGGCACATGCAGCAACAGTGTCTCCGCCTGAACAGGGAGCATGTTTTTCCCGATCACCGCAATATCCCCACCCATGATCTTATTAAGGACGTCATGCCCCTGCCCGTCGACAAGGCTGAGGTTCACCTGCAACGCGCAGCTCATGCGCAGGATGCCCGTAGCGGGTGGCTCGGGTATGGCTTCGAAATAGACCTCCACCCCTTTGGCAGCGGCTCCCGCGCGGGCGTGTTTTTTTGCCATCTCGATGGCCCGCGCCAACACGACGCCTGAGCCGTGATGACGCAGGTGATGGAACACCAGCTCGTATTTTCGGGGCCCCGTTTCCTTGTATTCGCTGCTGATAAAAGGCGAGTTCACAAAGAGTTTTTTCGGCGCACCGGATTTTTTACCATCTTCCGACAGCCCTAGCGGGTTGGCGTCGTACTTGCCGTCGAGCGCATGCGCCACAAACTCCAGCTCCGCGCCCATCTGCACGGTGAGGCCGAAATCGCGCTTGATCGCTTCTTCGAGGAGGCGGATGCCGCGGATGGCGAGGGTTTTTGGGTCTTGCGTATGCATGGGAGTATTATACAAGCGCACGGACGGCAGAAATGTGACAAATTAATGAAACTGAATTGGGCTTAAATTTATACAATACAATGCATTAATCGATTTCCCTCATTTTTTGTCATTGCGAACGAAGCGCGCAATGACGACGGGGAGGTGTTTACACCATCACCTTTACATAAGAGCCAGGAGCGTCCTCAATCGGCTTGAGCTTACCACCGCCGGGTTTGCGGGCTTCGACTTTTTCGCCGGCGTACTTCGTTTGCCATTGCTGCCAGTCGGGCCACCATGAGCCGGGGGATTCTTTCGCGCCCTCGAACCATTTGTCGGGGGATTTCGGGAGTTTGTCGTTGGTCCAGTGGCAGTATTTGTTTTTGGCGGGCGGGTTCACCACGCCTGCGATATGGCCGGACGCAGCGAGCACGAAGCGGATGTCGCCCGCGTAGATTTGCGTGGCGGCGTAGGTGGATTTCCACGGGGCGATGTGATCTTCGCGGGTGGAGAGGATGTAGGTCGGGGTGGCGACTTTGGTTAGGTCGATGGGCACGCCCGCGATTTCGATGCCGCCTTGCTGGATGAGCAGGTTTTTCTGGTACATGCTGCGAAGATAAAAACTGTGCATGGTGGCGGGCATGCGGGTGGAGTCGGCGTTCCAGTAGAGCAGGTCGAAGGGGAACGGGTCCTTGCCCAGCAAATAGTTATTCACTACGAACGACCAGATGAGGTCGTTGGCGCGCAGCATGTTGAAGGTCGATGCCATTTCGCTGC
>CAZBUX010000093.1:0-6820 GCA_964495185.1 uncultured Rickettsiales bacterium
CTTGGTTACAGGCATTCCGCAGTCTCTTGCGTATTTCGTCCTTATTCATAAATTATATAATTCGCTGATCAGCTAATTGTAGCAAGTGGTTTTCTTTGTCTTCCTATGCATTTATACTGTCCTCAACATTGAGGATGATATGTGGCAGGTTGAGTACGATGACAATGCCAGAAAACAGCTTTCAAAGCTGGACCGGAAAGCGCAATCCGATATTCTTCGTTACATGCGCGAGCGGATAGCTACTTCAGAGGATCCCCGCCGTTTCGGTAAGGCGCTGCATTCGGACCTCAAGGGATTATGGCGCTACCGTGTCTATGACTACCGCATTATATGTAAAATAGAAGATAACCGGCTGATCGTTATGGTAGTAAATGTCGATCACCGCAAAGATGTGTATTAGCCCCATGAAAAAACCTGTTTACCTCCTCCCCATCCTCCTCCTCACCGCCTGCGGTTCCCCTGAGATCAAATCGCAGAAACGGGAGGCTATCGACGGGAATAATCTGGAGATCACGACCGGCGCGGTGCCCAGTGGGCGGTTTGTTTCGGTGGTGAATGTCGAGAAGCGCTGGGAAGGCAAGCTTGCGGGCGGTAAAGAAAAGTGGGGCGCGCGGCAGGCGTTGCTGAAGAAAAAGCTCTGGGCGGAGATGGAGGGGATTTGCGGCAGCTGGCCGTATATCGTGCTCGACCGCGAGCCTTTTTATAACATGATGGATAAAGACGAAACCCTGGGCGGCATGGCGCCGGTGCTCGGTATCGCGGCCTCGATGGCGGCGTATATGGCGGCGTATTCTTCCACCGACGAAGCGAATATCCCGGTCAGCGTCTACGCCGATTTCCATTGCCGTAACGATGAATCCGCGCGGTAAGCGTGCGAAGCCTTATTCCCTTTGTAGTTTCCTGTAATTGACATATCCTCGGCATATGAAGCGTTATCTTTATTTGGTTCCCTCGCTCCTCCTGCTTTCCGCCTGCGGGGAAGGGGCTGTGTCGCGGAAAACGGAAACCGTCGACGGCAATATGCTGCAGATCACTTCCGGCACCATGCATACCGGGCGTTATGTTGCCGTCGAGAACGTCGACAGGCGCTGGGAAGGGGGGCTCAAAGGGGGTAGGGGGAAATGGCTGGCGCGCAAGAACCTGCTTAAGGCCAGGACTGAGGAAGAGATGGAGCGTATCTGCGACAACTGGCCGTACGTGCTCGATCGCGGGCCGCATTACAACATGATGGATAAGGACGAAACGATGGGCGGCATGGCCCCCGTGCTCGGCATGACGGTGGCGGTGGCGGCCTATGCGGTGGCCTCGGCATCGACCGACGATGCCAACATTCCCGTCAGCGCCTATACCGATTTCCATTGCAGGAACGATGAATTTACGCGCTAGGCGCGAAATTAAAAATCAATCTAATTTGTTGTATTTCAGTATATTATTGCGTTATTGCGCAGTAAGTGGCTGTGCCGGTACAACTCAGGCGCTTTACGAACAGGGCGTTTTGCTATACATTCCCTGAAACGTATGGGGGATATATGTTCGATCCGGTCGCTAAATTGGAAGGCAACGCAAGGCAGGCTTTCCTCGTCGCCCTCACTGGAAAATTACGTGAAAAGCAGGCGGGTACGCCGGAATGGGTGGCGATAGGCGCATTGCTCAGGCGGTTCAGCGATCACGACGCGTCCTTGAGCGCGTCCGACATCGCCCGCGAAGTGCAGGCCCTCGGCGCGGACGAGCGCCTGAACCCTGAAGCGATTGCCGCAGCCAGCGCGGTTGTCAGCGAAGTGTACGACAAATTTGCCGGGCACCTGCAATATCTTTTCAACGGTCGCAAAATTACCATGGAAGAAATTTTCTTTCCCGCCGGTTTCGATGCCGAACAACTGGCTGCAAACGATGCGGAGATGTTCCCGTTCGCGCTGGAAAAGCAGGGCTGAGTAACAAGCTTTCGTTCTTAAGAAACACAAAAACATTTCCCCTTTCCCTTTTATTCGCGATATGCAAAAAATGCGCCCATGCGTTTTTTGAACCCAATATTGCTCTGCACCTTCCTTGCCGCCTGCTCGGGCGGATATTCGGACCAGTACGAGTCCATCACGCGTAAATTGCCCAATGGCCATTATGAAGTGACACTCAAAGGCGTGCGCGGCGCCACGCTGGAATTCCTCCGCGAGGAAACGCAGGCGCGGGGGCAGGAGCTGTGCCACGGGCCGGTCCTGTCGCGGGGCACTCGGGTGGAGAGCTTTTATTCGCGGCCCGTGGGCACGTTCGACCGCTATCCCAGGGCCGATTCGTTTAACCTGACGACCGAGATGGAATGCTTCCGGGAAGAACCGTGAGGGCGGCCTGTGGCCATTGGTTTATGGCCTGTAATCTGGATAAAAACTCTTGGCCAGTGACCATAGGCCATGGACTCGCTTAGCCTGCTGTGCCGGCATTGACAATGCCGATGCGCGGGAATAGTAATTGCATACACCCACGCATATGCCGGAAAAACCTATGAAACCTAAAAAACAGATCAAGCCGCGCGGCATGCTCATGTACTGGTTGCTGGTGGCGCTTATCTGCGTGCCGCCGCTGGTGGGGCACTTCCTGCTCGTCGCACCCACCGAGGGCAGCGCGCAAGCGGCCCCGGAAGATAAATAAACGGCTGTAATTCTGTAATATAAACTGTCATCATATCTTCACACAATGTCTGTGTGTGATGCGTTATGCTGCTCGTATATGAAAAAGCATAATCTTAGTACCAAAGAAAAAATCGAGCTTATGATCGAGGCCGGTCATATTTATGTAGACCAGCCGGTCATCCGTCTGGACGCCAGCGAGAAACTGACGCCTTATGGCACACAGACGCTGCGCGTCAGGAAAGACATGGCCGATACTCTTAAACATCTTGGCGTCAGGGTCGTGCGCAGGGAAGGCTATGACGCCGTGATCATGCGCGATAGCCTTGCGAACGCGGTGGGCGGTGAAGATGCGGCTAAGCTCATGCTCTCCAAAGCGGCTACCATCGAGCATGAGCCGGTGTTGCTCGATAGGCTGCTGGAGGCGGTGGCTGCGTTGCAGCGGCGCTAACGCACGGCGTTGCCGTGGTAGAAATAAAATCCCATCCCGATCGTGAAGATATAGCAGCCGTAGAGCGCGTGCTCGAAACAGGCGCAGGCCAGCGAGCGCGTCCGGTGGTAGGTATGCGCAAATAGCACGCCGCCTGCCGCGGAAAAAACGACTGCCACCCAGTTGAGCAATACGATATGCACCCAGCCGAATGCCAGCGCGCTGGCGGCGGCCATGCTTTGCGGCGAGGTAAAGACCGTTGCGTAGCGGCGGAAGATGAGGGTGCGGAAAAGGACTTCCTGCGGCACCACGGACAGCAGGGGATAAAGAAGCATCACCATCACCCATATCTGCGGTCTTTCCAGCGGCAGGCTGAAGAGACGATCGGGGATCGTCACCCATGCGAAGGCGAGCAGGGCGATTGCCAGCGGGATGAAACGCTTTAACAGGGAAAAAATCGCGGTGCGGTTCAGCGCTTTAAAATTCCAGTCCTCACGCCAGCGCCAGCCGTGATTTTTCTTTAGCGTATAGATGGCAAGCAATGCCGAGAACCAGAGCAGCCAGTAGATCAGTCCGCGCGGTTTCAGGAGCGCCAGCACGAGCGGTGCCACAAAGAACAGAAGGAGGAACTCGGCACGCAGGCGGTGTTTCATGCAGACCTTAAATTACATGAAGAACAATACTATAAATGGCATATCTTGTCACAAAACTTTAACATGATCATTCCCCGGATAGCCCTTAATATGCCGCTATGAAAAAGTCGTTTGCTAAATTAATATGTAAAAAAAATTAAACAAGGGAGGACAGTATGGAGCATCTATCAAGCCAACAATTTGAAGCAATGAAACGTTTCAGCGAATTGATGGAGCGGCATGGCATTGAGCCCTGGCAAGTTGACGCGCACATGTATGAGGCGCATGGCAAGGATTCTAAGCGGACGCTGGGCGTTTATATCCATGATCAGGCCCTAGTGCCGAAGATAGGGCAAATCCTTCAGGACATGGGCGATAACCAGTGGATAATAGCGCCGTATGGCGACAAGAACCATGTGTCCTTCAACCAGGATGGCAACGCTCAGGAACTGTTCGAAAAACTCGATGCGGCGCTGGCTAAGGCACCGCAGAAAGCAACGCACGCTAGCAGGATCACCCAGTCGGGTGGCGGTGGCCGCTCCACTTCATGAACAATTTGTAATCCCGGCGTGAGGTGGGCGTAATACTGCCGCCACTATGCTTCTTTCCATTGTAGTAAGTGTAACCAGTGGAGATGATGATGCGTAGCTTGATAAAACATTCCTTACTTGCCGTGCTGGCCGTGACGTGTGCCGCACAACCGGCGATGGCTGATAAATTCGTCTATTACAGCGGCGACAATCATCATCGCGGTCATGACTGGGACCGTCGCGGCCACGACCGCCACTGGGATGATCGCCGTGGCCGCGGGCGGGATCGCCGGGTCAATGTGTATATTGCGCCGCGCCCGTATGTGGAGCGCAACATCTATGTGAATAACGGCGGCTATTATTCGAGCGCCTCCTATAGCGAGGTGCGCTGCACCAACGACTACAACCCGCTGGGCATGCTGCTTGGCGGCGCCGCCGGCGGCATCGTCGGCAACAGCATCGGCAAAGGCAAGGGCAATACCGCCGCCATTATCACCGGCGCGGTGCTCGGCAGTGCGGTGGGCGGTCGTATATCGCAGCATTGCGACCAGCAGGTATTTCGTCAGGTGCCGGTGGGTGTGCCGGTAAGCTGGCAGGGCAATGACGGCTATTACAACGTCACCCCGACCCGCGAATACCAGACCGCGGGTCGCTATTGCCGCGAATATCAGGCAAACGCCACGGTCGGCGGCCGCCGCCAGCAGACCTACGGCACGGCGTGCATGCAGCCGGATGGCAGCTGGGAAGTGATTAATTAGGGATAAGCGATTAGGGATAAGGGACAAGAAAAGCGAAATATATATCTTATACAGCGCTTTATCGTTTCCCTTGTCCCTTTACCCTTATCCCTTGTCTCCCCCAAAAAAACCCTTCCCCTCAACGTCGTTTTGATATAGAAAGTGCGCCTCACTATTCGATAGGGTATTTATATGGCTGTTCCTAAAAGGAAAAAAAGCAAATCCGCGCGCGACATGCGCCGTTCGCATCTGGCGCTGAAAAACGTCGGCGTCGTGGAAGACAAGACCACCGGCGAACTTAAGCGTCCGCATCACGTTTCGGCTGACGGCTATTACAACGGCCGCCAGGTTACGACCGCTAAAGTCCACCGCTAAGCCGCATGCCGTCAGGCCGGCTTCAGCTCCCGATTGCGCTCGATGCCATGGGTGGGGACAACGCCCCGTCCTGCGTGCTGCGTGGTGCGGAGATGGCGTTGGTCCGGCACCCCGGCAGCAAATTCCTCCTCTACGGTAACCGCTACCTTCTCGAGCCGCTGCTCGATAACATTCCCCTGCTCAAAGCCGCCAGCGAAATCGTCCACACCGAAGAAGTGGTGGGCGGTGACGACAAGCCGTCGATCGCTGTGCGCCGCGGACGCAACTCCAGCATGTGGCTTGCAATCGAATCGGTGAAGGAAGGCAAATCCTGCGCGGTCGTTTCCGCCGGTAATACCGGCGCGCTGATGGCGATGTCGAAACTGATCCTGCGCACGCTCCCCGGTATTTCCCGTCCGGCGATTGCGGCGCTTTTCCCTACGCTGCGCGGTGAATGCGTTATTCTCGATCTCGGCGCCAACGTCGAATCCGACGCGGCTGATTTGGTGCGTTTCGCCATCATGGGCGACGCGTTCGCGCGCGCCGTGCTCGGCCTGTCGCGTCCGAAAATCGGTTTGCTCAACGTCGGCGCGGAAGAGCTTAAGGGCCGCGGCGAAGTGAAAGAAGCGATGGAAATACTGAAAACCGGCAAGCTCGGCCTCAATTTCCACGGCTTCATCGAAGGCAACGACATCGCCGGGGGCACGGTGGATGTCGTGGTCACCGACGGCTTCACCGGCAACGTCGCGCTGAAAACCGCCGAGGGTGCTGCGCGCCTTATCCGTACATATCTGCGCGACGCATTCGCCAGCTCGCCGCTTGCGAAGCTCGGCGGAATACTGGCGATGGGCGCCATGCGCGCCGTTAAAGACAAGCTCGACGACCGCAAGCGCAACGGCGCGATGTTCCTCGGCTTAAACGGCATCGCGGTGAAAAGCCACGGCGGCGCCGATGCGTTCAGCTTCTGCAACGCTATCAGCGTCGCGGTGGAGCTCGTCGCGCACAACATCAACACGCGCATTACCGACGAAATCAAAAATTCGTCGCTGACTACGCTCACCGCTCCTGCGCCTGCGGTCGCTGCCGCATCCGCGCCGGCCGGAGAGCCTGCCTGATGATTCGCGCGGTCGTCGTCGGCACCGGGGCGTATCTTCCCGCACGCATCGTGCCTAACAGCGAATTCGAAGCGACGCTTGAAACTTCCCATGAATGGATCGTGGAGCGCACAGGCATCGAAGAGCGCCGCATCGCCGCCGACGGCGAATGCACATCCGACCTCGCCACCCATGCCGGGAAAGAGGCGCTGGTAAATGCTGGCGTCGCGCCCGAGTCTATCGACCTCGTCATCATCGCCACCACCACGCCCGACGACACCATGCCGTCCACCGCCACGAAAGTGCAGCACCGCCTCGGCATTACGCGCGGGGCCGCTTTCGATATCAACGCCGCGTGCAGCGGTTTCGTGTATGCGATGTCGGTGGCTAACGGCTTCATCGTGTCGGGGCAGGCGAAGCGCGTG
>CAZBUX010000094.1:0-6794 GCA_964495185.1 uncultured Rickettsiales bacterium
ACGGCTGAACCGCCACCACCACCGCGCACGCCCACGCTATGTACGCGCGCGCGCGTATATATAACTCCCTTGGTGGTTGTGCCCGATATATCTGCAAAATGCACTGTCCTATAAATGGATTTCGACACTCCCATTATAGGCTAATTATGGTTAATTAATGACTTAACCGCAGTTAAGTGACTGATAACATTGAGTTAATACATCGTTAAGATCACGCCATGAAATCGGCCTGAACAGGCACAATCCAACCGATTTTACTTATTGTTTTTCCTAGCGTTATGTATGTAATTCAATACGCTTTCGCTGGCATATCGTGACGGATCATAAAACAATCGAAAACGCTTGCTTGAGACTCGCAATCACAGGAAGTAAAGTCGCCATTTCATGGCACCCATCAGTTCGCAAACTGTCCACCAGGGCACGCCAGCGTTCTTTGAGCAATAGATTAACTATGTTTCGGGATATGGAGCCAATTTGAAAAGCACTATCTCATGGCATGCGATTACCGCTGGCGAAGCATTGAGCCGCATAGACGCAGCCGTGGATGGCCTTACTTCACAGGAAGTTTCGCATCGCCGCCTGAAGCATGGCGAAAACCGGCTGCCGGAAGCGAAAGCGGATAACGTCATCGTCCTGTTTCTGCGCCAGTTCTTAAGCCCTTTGATTTATATTCTGCTGGCAGCGGCGGGATTCTCCCTGTGGACAAACGAGATCAACGACGCGGCATTTATCTTCGCCGTGCTGCTCATTAACGCCGCCATTGGCACGTTTCAGGAATATGCGGCAGAAAAAGCCGCGCATGCGCTAAAGCAAATGGTTGCGGCGCATGCGACGGTATTGCGTGACGGCGTGAAGCAGCGGATCGAAGCGCATGAGCTGGTTCCCGGCGATATCGTGCTGTTGTCCTCAGGCGATAAATTACCGGCAGATATGCGGTTATTGGAAGCAAACGGCTTACTTGTCGATGAATCCCTGCTTACGGGTGAATCGGAATCCGTAAGAAAGGACGCCGGACTTACCCTTGCCGAAAGCGCGCCGCTTGCGGAACGCAAGAACATGGCGTTCGCCGGCAGCCTGGTGGCGAAAGGCCGTGCGACCGGGGTTGTGACGGCCACGGGCGCCACAAGCGAGATCGGCCGTATTGCAGGAAATGTGGCGCAGGGCGAAGAAGTAAAACCACCTTTGCTTTCTCGCATCGACCATCTGACGCTACGGCTGGCGCTGGCCATGCTGGCGGTAATTGCGGTGCTGTTTGCTATCACGCTGGCGCGCGGGCATTCATGGCTTGAGATGGTTCCGATTGCCATTGCGCTGGCCGTTGCGGCAGTACCGGAAGGCATGCCCGCTGCAATTACAGTGGCGCTCGCGGTGGGGATGCGGCGCATGGCAAAACGCCATGTCATTATCCGGAATATGGCCGCCGTCGAAACGCTCGGCTCCTGCACCTATATCGCCTCGGATAAAACAGGAACGCTGACACTGAATGAAATTACCGTCGAACAAGTGGTAATGCCGGATGGCATGACGTTTACGCTACGGGGAGATCACATCACGTCTGACAACGCTTCGGAACATCATCATACGTCGCTCCGCGCCCTGAGCCGTGCGGGAGTGCTGGCGAACGAAGCTTCATCCATGAAGCATGAAAGCCAATGGCGCCATGAAGGCGATAAAGTCGACATCTCGCTGCTGGTGTTCGGCCGCAAATGGGGGCTGTCGCGCGAAGAGGCTCTTGAACTGCACCCGCAATCGGCGGTGATCCCTTACGAATCAGAAAATGGCTTCTCCGCCGCGGTCTGCGGGCACGAAGGCGACGTACGCATTTTTGTCAAAGGCAGCCTGGAAAAACTGTTGCCAATGTGCACGCAGATGCAAAGCGCATCTGGCGAGAAGCGTCTTGATAGTGCCGCTGTCATAAGCCAGATGGAAGCATTGGCGAATGCCGGTTATCGCGTTCTGGCGTTTGCGGAAGGCCGCATTTCACAGGATGCAGACATAGATACCCCGCATAGACTGCTGCACGGCCTCACCTTCCTCGGACTCGCAGGAATGATCGACCCGCTCAGGATGGAAGCCCGTGATGCCGTGCAGGACTGCAACGAGGCGGGCATTAAGGTGGCGATGATTACCGGCGACCATCCCGTTACCGCACTTGCTATCGCTCGCCAGTTAGGCCTGGCCGACGCGCATACAAAAGCCGTAACCGGACGCATGTTGCAGGAGGTACAGGGCGAAGCCTTGCAGCGGCTGATCTACGAAGGCGTTGTTTTCGCGCGAATCGAGCCTGAGCAGAAGCGCCTGATTGTAGACCAGCTGATTGAAGCCGGCCACTACGTTGCGGTGACAGGCGATGGCGTCAATGATGCGCCAGCGCTGAAGGCGGCGCATGTCGGCGTGGCGATGGGAAAACGTGGCACGGACGTCGCAAGAGAAAGCGCCGATATTGTATTAGCGGATGATAATTTCGCTTCCATCGTCGAAGGCATACGCGAGGGACGCGTCGTTTATGCCAACATCCGCAAGGTCATTTTCCACTTTATCTCTATCGGTGCAGCGGAAATCCTTCTGTTTCTGCTTACCATCGCCATGGGGCTACCCATGCCGCTCACGACAGTGCAGCTATTATGGCTTAATCTGGTAACCGGAGGGTTGCAGGACCTGCCGTTGACGTTAGAAAAGGCAGAAGGCGGCGAGCTGAAGCAAAAGCCCCGTCCCGTTGGCGAACCCGTTTTCAACAGGGTTATGGTTGAGCGCATCGCCATCAACGCAATTTTTATTGCCTTCTTCGCCTTCGGCCTGTTCTGGTGGCTCCTGAAGCAGGGTTACGACGTCGAAAGCGCGCGCAACATACTGCTGCTGCTGATGGTACTGTTCGAAAACGTGCAGGCGTTCAACAGCCGTTCGGAAAAACTTTCCTTCTTCCGGCAGCCGTTTTTCAGCAATCCGCTGTTACTGGCCGGCATTTTTCTGGCGCAGGCCATCCATATTGCGGCAATGCACATCCCGCTGGCGCAAAACATTCTTGCAGTACAGCCAGTTTCACTGCAGGGGTGGATATGGCTGCTGTGCTCTGCCCTGGCGTTGTTTTTCCTCAATGAGGGCTATAAGTTGTGGCGCCTGAAGCACCGGAGCGCACAGGCAGATAAGCCTGGTGCCGGGTGGTTTCGATAATCCCTGCCAGCTCTTGCGCCAGATAATTGCCGAGCAGCCGGTTGCCGCGGTCGCCGAAATGCACGTGATCGACGAAAAGCGAGCGGGTCTCGGCGGCGATGGCTTCGTCGGCGTCGATAAAGGTGAAGCCTTCTTTTGCGGCAAGCGCGGGCAGGTCTTTGCGTAAGCTCTCGTAGCCCACGGCGAAGCGCTCCTCAAGGCCGGGGTAATTTTTGGCCAGCGCCAGCAGGGATTTTTCGTAATCCGATAATGGCTTCTTCGTGCTGTATACCGAAGGCTGCAAATAAACGACGAATTTTACACCGTTCAACTTGGCGATGGCGTTCGCCGTGCGGATGTTTTCTTCAATGCGCCGCGTGACTTCGGCGATGGGCATGACGTCCTGCGGGTCGGTGGCGCCGCCGACGGCGTCGCCCTGCTGCGCTTTTTGCGCACGGCGTTTGATCTTATAAATGGCTTTATCAACGATATAGGCGAGTTTGAAGCTGTAGTTGCCGTATTGCGGGGGCACTAGAGACGCGCCGCCGGTTTTCATGCGCTTCGAGAACACTACGTCGCTGCCGGAGAAGGCGCTGAGCTTGTCGCCGATGCCGAAAGCGTCGGTATTATTGAAAAACGCACGGCCACGGTAGCCGGTGTAGATATCGTTCCAGCCGGTGAACATGACCCAGACGTCGGGCGCAAGCGGCTTGACGTTCAGTTCGTACATGAGGATTTCCTGAAGCGTGGTGTAGGAACCGACGCCTGCGGAAACAAGCCGCAGCCTGCTCTCCGGAAATTGCGCACGCAGGGCGCTTTCGGCTACTGCCGAATACAGCTGATCCTGCCGCACGCCCGCGCCCCACGCCGTGGAGCCGCCGGTGATGAAAATGCGGATTTCGCCGCGCGGCTTTTCGGCGGGGATGTCCTCGCTGTAACGCATGCGCTGGCGGTTGGTGTAATAGCCCTGCCCCTTATGGTCGGGCGCGGGCACATGGCCCAGATAAACTGAAAAATCCATCGCCGCGAAGTTTTCCTGAGAGAAATAGCACTGGCCGGGGGCGTCGTAAGGCTCGTACTGGCCCTTGCACAGCTCGTCCGCGCTTTTTTCGGCCTGCACGGTGACGTCTTCCAGCGCGCCGGGCGCAAAAAAAATACGGATAACGGCTTCCGCCGCACCGAACATCAGCACCGTCATAAACACAACGATGCCGAAACCTTCGAAGAATTTCCGCATGCCCGCCTCTTATCTTTGTATTTTACTACAGATAAATCAGGCTCTATGTTATGACCAGCATAAATAATCGGACGCTATGGAAACCACTTCACATAATCAGCTGAAAAGCCTAGGCGACAGGCCGTTCGGGCTGACGTTCGCCGGGCTGTTCATGGCCATAGGCCTGTATCCGCTGATCGCGGACGAGCCGGTACGCATCGTTTTCATCGGCCTTTCGGCGATCATGCTCACGCTCGCCATCCTGCGCCCTAAGACGCTTACGCGGATGAACAAGGCGTGGATGAAGGTGGCGGGTTATATTCATATCGTTATCAGCACACTTATCATGGGCTTCGTGTATTTCGTGTTCGTCGTGCCGCTGGGAGTGCTGCTGCGAAAGAAAACCTCCGTTTTCCTCCGGCTTAAAAAAGACCCCGCCCGCGCGAGTTACTGGAAAACCCTGGAACCACGCGCTTTCGACAAACAGTTTTTTACCGATCCATTTTAGTTCAAGGGCATTATGAGCTTTTCACGCGACGTCTGGCGTTTCCTGAAAATAAGAAAAAAGTTCTGGCTGCTGCCGGTGCTGATCGCCATCTTCCTGTTCGGCGGGCTGATCGTCGTGGCGCAGGGGTCGGCCATCGCGCCCTTCATCTATACGCTGTTTTAAAAAATGCGCTACATACTGGGGCTTTCCGCCTTTTACCATGACAGCGCCGCCGCACTCGTCGACGGCAACGGGTGCATCATCGCCGCCGCGCAGGAAGAACGTTTCACCCGTAAAAAGCACGATGCTGAATTCCCGCGGCACGCGGTGGAATATTGCCTGAAGGAAGCGGGAATCACGCTGAGCGATGTCGAACATATCGTTTTCTACGACAAGCCTTTCGTGAAGTTCGAACGGCTTCTCGAAACCTACCTCGCCTACGCGCCGAGCGGGTTTTCGTCGTTCAAGATCGCGCTTCCGGTGTGGGTGAAGGAAAAGATCTTCTTAAAAAGCCTGCTTAATAAAAACCTGAAGAAAATCGACGGCGAGAACGATTATTATGACCGGCTGCTCTTCAGCGAACACCATTTAAGCCATGCGGCGAGCGCCTACTATCCATCACCGTTCGATGAAGCAATTGTGCTTACCATGGACGGCGTGGGTGAGTGGGCGACAACGTCGGTGTGTATCGCACGCGGCAATAAAATTGAGATCGTCAAGGAAATCCATTTCCCGCATTCGCTCGGGTTGCTTTATTCCGCGTTTACCTATTACACCGGCTTCAAGGTCAATTCCGGGGAATACAAGCTGATGGGGCTTGCGCCGTACGGCCAGCCTATCTATGCCGACCTGATCATGGACAAGCTTATCGACGTGAAAAAGGACGGCTCGTTCTGCCTCGACCTTTCGTATTTCGATTATATGACCGGGCTGCGCATGACGGGCAAAAAATTCGCCGCACTCTTCGGCGAGCCAAGGCGCACGCCCGACCAGAAGCTGACGCAGAAGCACATGGACATCGCGGCTTCCATCCAGAAGGTGACCGAGGACATCGTGCTGCGCATGACGCGGGCGTTGCAGCGCGAATATAACATCCCGAACCTCTGCCTTGCGGGCGGCGTGGCGCTGAACTGCGTGGCCAACGGCAAAATCCTGAAAGACGGCGCGTTTAAAAACCTGTGGATCCAGCCCGCGGCGGGCGATGCGGGCGGCGCGCTCGGTGCGGCGCTGGCGGCAGTACATCTCTATCGCGGCGCACCAAGGAGCACGGAGGCGGGCGACAGCATGCGCGGCTCCTATCTCGGGCCGGAGTTTTCAGACGTAGAAACCGCGCGGCAACTGACCGAAGCAGGTGCAAAATTCACGCTGATGGATGAGGAAGAAACCATCAAAGCCACCGCGCAGGCGCTGGCTGACGGCAAGGCCGTGGGCTGGTTCCAGGGCCGGATGGAATACGGGCCGCGGGCGCTCGGCAACCGCTCGATCCTTGGCGATCCGCGCTCGCCGGACATGCAGAAGAACCTTAACCTGAAAATCAAGTTCCGCGAATCGTTCCGCCCCTTCGCGCCGTCGGTCTTACGTGAGGATGTGGCGCAGTGGTTCGAGCTTAACGCCGACTCGCCGTATATGCTGCTCGTCGCCCCGGTCAGCGCCGACAAGAAACGGCCCATGAGCGCAGTGGACGAAAACCGTTTCGGCATCGACAAGCTGAACGTGGCGCGCTCGGAAATCCCCGCCGTCACCCATGTCGACTATTCGGCGCGCGTCCAGACGGTGCATCGCGAGACCAACCCGCGCTTTCACGCGCTGATCTCGGCCTTCAAGGAGAAGACCGGCTGCCCGGTGGTGGTGAACACCAGCTTCAACGTGCGCGGCGAGCCGATCGTCTGCACGCCGGAAGACGCGTTCCGCTGCTTCATGGGCACCGAAATCGAGGTGCTG
>CAZBUX010000095.1:0-6760 GCA_964495185.1 uncultured Rickettsiales bacterium
TCAAATATAATGACAGCGAAAAGAAAACCGTCGAGATCGGCTACAAAGACGAAGTCGCAAGAAACGGGTGCAATGAGAAAGGCGTGTTTTACGTCCGCGATAACGGCATCGGCATCGACCGGGAATTTCACGAAGAGATATTCCGCATCTTCAAACGGCTTAATGAAGAAAAGGACGACAGGAAGGGCACCGGCGTGGGGCTCACCTTCGTACGCAAGATCATTGAGCGTCACGGCGGCCATATCTGGATGGAATCCGAGCCGGGCAAAGGTACCGTTTTCTATTTCACCCTAAAATAAGGTATCGCCTATGCACAAGCAGAGCACCCTGCCCGCCATACTGCTGGTGGAGGACAATGCCGACGACTACGAAGCTACCGTCAGGAGTTTCAAAAAGGCACATCTGGATAATCCGGTCATATGGTGCAAAAGCGGTCATGACGCACTCGACTACCTCAAATGCAAAGGCAGGCACTCCGCCGACGGCGCGACCTCGCCGCCGGGACTGGTGCTGCTCGACCTCAACATGCCGGGCATCGACGGGCGCAAAACCCTGGCCCTTATCAAGCAGGACCCGGCGCTTAAGAAAATCCCCGTGGTCATCCTCACCACGTCCGCCGACGAGAAAGACGTCGATCAGTGCTACGAATCGGGCGCCAGTACCTACATCCAGAAGCCGGTGGATTTTGAAAGCCTTATCGAAGCGGTAAGCCGCATCAAGGACTACTGGTTCGGCATCGCCCTGTTGCCGAGGTAAGCCCGTATTTTTATATTGCAATTGCGAGTCATTATCATTATTGATGGGCAAAACCCATGGATAGGATATTCGCATGACCCGCTCGCTTCTTACCGCTACCGCCCTGCTCCTTGCCACCACTTCGCTGGCATGGGCCGAAGAAGCCAACCGCTACGCGATGGAAAAATTCGTCGCGAACAAGGCGAAATACAAGGCGCAAACGATAGAAAAGGATTTCGTCAACGCCTGGGGCATCGCCATCCGCCCCAAGGGCGCGGGCGGCCATTTCTGGGTCGGCGCGGGTAACGTAAGCTATGAATATGTCGGCGACGTCAGGGCTGCTGCGGACGAAAAACTCCGCACGCTGCACACCGACGCGCTCAAACAGGTAAAAATCCCCACCGGCGGCAAAGATAACGTCATCACCGGGCTCGTGTTCTCCGACAGCGCGGAAGCCTTCACCATTACACAGAAGATAGCAGGTGCCGATCCTGTCACCGCTCCGGCCAAATTCCTGTTCGCCAGCGACGGCGGCATTATCTCGGCATGGACCGAACGTAAAAAAGACGATGGCAGCTTCGACCGCGCGGGCGAAGCCGATGTCGTCATCGACCAGTCGAAAGACGGCGCGCAGTTCTTCGGCCTTGCCGTCAACCATACCTATGACCGCCTCTACGCGGCCGATTTCGGGGCCGCCCCGGCGATTAAAGTATTCGACGGTAAATTCCAGCCGATGGATGTCGTGTTCGACCAGCCTTTCGACGACAATAAAAACGGCAAAGTCGATCCGGGCGAATACGCGCCCTTCAATATCCAGATGCTGGTGACGCCGGAAGGCCATCATCACATGTATGTAGCCTACGCCAAGACGCAGGCCTGCCCGAAAGAAGAAATCGCCAAAAAAACCTGCAAGAAAGGCGAACTTTTCATCGGCGAGGAAGACACGTCGAAGCCCGGCTATGGCCGCATGGCGGAATTCCACCAGAACGGCGACCTCGTCAACACCTGGAACGACGGCGGCAAGCTTTCCGCTCCCTGGGGCATGGCTTACGCGCCGGAGAATTTCGGCAAGCTCTCGGGCACGCTGCTCGTGGCCAATTTCGGCAGCGGCCTGATCGCCGCCTATGACCCGAAAACCCGCGATTTCGTCGACTACCTGCGCGACGATCAGGGCGCGCCCGTAGAAATCGATAAAATCTGGGGCCTCCTCTTCGGCAACGGCGAAAGCCTCGGCGACACCAACGCCCTGTACTTCACGGCCGGCCCGGACGATGAGAAGGATGGGCTGTTTGGCAGCCTGCGCCCGGCCAGGCCGTAATCATCCGCCGGCATAATACTATTCATCCCCGTGCATCCCAACCCGGACATGCGTGAGGCGTTTACTCATAAAAGGTGTCTGCACTCAGTATGAAAAAAACATTACTTACCGCTTTCGCGCTTACCTGCTCCGCCGGAACAGCCCTGGCAAACGACACCACGCCGCGAGCCGCCACGCACACGGCATCGGCGATCGACACGCAACGGCGCATCATCCCTCTCGAAATCACCATCACAAAGGGCTACTGGACCGACGTCAAGGAGCTTCCCGGCTCCGGTTATTATCTCAGCGAAAAGCAACTGGCCGCTTCGGGAACCACCGATATAAACCGCATCATGAAACAGGTCCCCGGCATCAACGTGCAGGAAGAAGACGGTTTCGGCCTGCGCCCGAACATCGGAATGCGCGGCGGCCGGATTGACCGTAGCGCCGACATCACACTGATGGAAGACAGCATACTGATCGCACCGGCACCGTACGCCGCACCTGAAGCCTACTATTTTCCGCGCATGGAACGTATGACCGGCGTCGAGGTTCGTAAAGGCTCAAGCACTGTAAAATACGGACCGCGCACCACCAACGGCGCTGTCAATCTGCTCACCCGCAGCGTACCAGACCTGGCTGGCGGCGAAGTCAGCGGCGCAATCGGCTCTTACGGCGGCGTACGCATGGGCGCGCATGGCGGCACGTCCGCAACCCGCGATTACGGCAGTTTCGGCGTGCTGGCGGAATTCAGCCATGAAAGCAGCGATGGCTTCAAGGATATTGACACCGTAGGCGGCGACACCGGTTTCAATATCACCGACTACATGACCAAGCTACGTTTCAAATCGAATGCCGGCAGCGAGCTTTATCAGGAGGTAGAGGTTAAACTCGGCTATACCGACGAAGATTCCAATGAAACGTATCTCGGACTTACCAGCACTGACTTCAACATCAATCCCTACCGCCGTTACGCCGCGTCGCAGGTCGATCATATGGACGCCTTCCATCATCAGGCGCAGATCACGCATTATATCGAGCCGATACACAACGTAGGCGTCACCACCACCCTTTACCGCAACGATTTCGACCGAAACTGGTACAAGCTCAACAACGTGCGCTCAGGCACCAATCTCTCCATCGCCGACGTACTGAACAACCCCATCACCAACGCCGCGCATCTGGCGATACTTCAGGGCGGGAACAGCGCCGCCAACGGACTGACCGTACGCGCCAATATACGCAGCTATTACGCTCAGGGAATCCAGACCGCGGTCAACTACCGAAGCAACTGGTTTGGCGTGCATAACGATATCGAGACCGGCCTGCGCTACCATTACGACGTGCAGGATCGCCTGCAGCACGACGATGTGTACCAGATGCTGAACGGACGCATGATCCTCACCTCCTCAGGCGCACCCGGCACTGAATCCAACCGCATCGGGCGCGGTAAAGCGGTGGCGGGCTACGTGCTCGACCGCATCGACTTCGGAAAACTGGCCATCACGCCGGGGCTGCGCTACGAATATATTGACCTGCGCACAGATAATTACGGCACCTCCGACCCCGAACGCAGCGGCGCCAATCTGCAACGCTTCGCCAGCATTATCACCGCATTGATACCCGGTGCAGGCGTGGAATATGACCTGACCGAAACATGGCAACTCATCGGCGGGATCCATAAAGGCTTCGCACCGCCCGAACCGCCGACCAACGCCACCGCAGCGCTCAACGCCGACAAGGAAGAGAGCGTCAACTATGAAGCTGGCGTACGTTATCGCGGCACGGCGATGCGCGCGGAAGCGATCGGCTTCTTCAACGATTATAAAAACCTGCTGGGAGCGGACACCTCCTCCTCGGGCGGCGGCGGCGGCGGCGATCAATTCAACGGCGGCGAAGTCAATGTCTGGGGGCTTGAAGCCGGGCTCGGCTACGATCTGGCGACGCTGGCCGCGAAGCCCCTGCCCGTCCGCATCCCCGCACGCGTCGGATATACCTACACGCAAGGCGAATTCCAAAATAGCTTCAACAGCAGCTTTGCAGAATGGGGAAACATACAGAAAGGCTATGAGCTGCCGTATATCGCACCGCACCAGCTTTCACTTTCGCTTGGGGTGGAGAATAACCAGTGGCTGGTCTCGGTGAACGCCAAGTACACCGACCGGATGCGTACCGTCGCCGGAAAGGGTGCGCTGGTTGAAAACCAGAGCACGGACGGCAGCTTTACCGTCGACCTGCACGTCGAATATGAGGTCGCCAGGAACCTGCGGCCATTCGTCAGCGTCACCAACCTGCTCGACGAAGAATACATCGCCGCCCGCCGCCCCGCCGGCGCCCGCCCCGGCGCACCGATGATGGCTTACGCCGGTGTTAAAATAGGCTTCTAGGCCAGTGCAGCAATACGCTCTCGTAACTTGATAAGTATTTATCCAACCTACCCACCTGTTTAAGCAGCCTGTTGCCAACATCGCCAGGGCACGGAATATGCGCAACGTCTCCTGAGGACAGCATCTGTATCGAGCGACAACAGCACATGGCTTTGCTTACGCTCCGGGTGAAGGCTTACAGGGATTGGAAAACGGAAATAATAAACGCTACAACGCGACGCGATCAAATTGCCGGCGATTTGCGTACGCATGTCTCACCAGTATGTCACACCAGCAAGAACAGCATTTAAGCCATTAAAATATCAGGAATTGGTGGAGGCGACAGGAATCGAACCCGCGACATCTTGAATGCAAATCAAGTGCTCTACCAACTGAGCTACGCCCCCACAAATGGTAGAAAAGAAGGGTGAAAATGCGCAAAGTCGCGCGTTGAGTCAAGCATTATATCGGGGGGTGGTGAAAATCGGGCGAAAGGCGGCTAGTTTTCGACGATGTGGTTTAAGCGTTTGATCGAATCGTTGAGCTTGCCGTAGATGGTGGTGGCCACGTTCTGCAGGTCGTCATACTGGTGCTGGAGCTGGGAAATGGCCGTGTTCAGGTTCTCCCGCTCGGTCTTAAGCGATTCGTTTTCGCGGCTAAACAGGCTGATCTGCTCGGCCTGCCGGGGGTCTGCGGCGGGTTTGGCGGCCACCTGCCGCATATTGCTCTCAAGACGGTCGAGGGCGGCTACCAGCCGCTGCGTCGCCGTATAGAGGGGATGCGAGGAAGAAGTCATGCCGGGTGCCGCCGCTTCGTCTTTTTGGTTGAGAAGTTCTTTAGCGTGTGCTTGATACATATCAATTCTTAGCGTATGCGTTTCACAGCTCCTGCAACCATACCACGCCGATCAGAAAGTTAAAGCAGTTTATCCATGTCGAAACCTGTGACCGCCAGCGCCGCCTCCCCCGCAATCTCCACCCACGATATGGCTAACGCCATACGCGCCCTGTCCATGGACGCGGTGGAACGCGCCAATTCCGGGCATCCCGGCATGCCGATGGGTATGGCTGACGTAGCCACCGTGCTTTATGCGCAGCACCTGAATTTCAATCCCAGGGAACCGCTCTGGCCGAACCGCGACCGTTTTGTATTATCGGCCGGCCACGGGTCGATGCTGCAATACGCCCTGCTCTACCTGACCGGCTACGAAGACATGACGCTCGACGAGCTGAAAAATTTCCGCAAGCTCGGGGCGAAAACCGCCGGGCATCCGGAATATGGTCATGCCACCGGCATCGAAACCACCACCGGCCCGCTTGGGCAGGGACTCGCCAACGCCGTCGGCATGGCGCTGGCGGAACGCATGCTGGCAGCGCGCTTCGGCGATTTAGTCAGTCACCATACTTATGCCATCGCGGGGGACGGCTGCCTTATGGAAGGCATCAGCCAGGAAGCGATTTCGCTGGCGGGGCATTTGCAGCTTGGCAAGCTCATCGTGCTTTTCGACGACAATAAAATCAGCATCGACGGGCCGACCAGCCTCACCGTTTCCGAAGATACGATCAAACGCTTTGAATCCGCCGGCTGGCACACCCAGTCCATCGACGGGCACGACCATGCCGCCATCGCAAAGGCGATCGACGCCGCGAAGAAAAACGACAAGCCCTCGCTTATCGCCTGCCGCACCTCTTTCGCGTATGGCGCTCCCACTAAAGCCGGATCGTCGGCCAGCCACGGCTCGCCGCTAGGCAAAACCGAAATCGAAGGCGCACGCAGCAAGCTCGGCTGGGCATACGGCGAATTCGAAATCCCGCCCGCGATACTCGATGCATGGCGCACCGTCGGCGCACGCGGCGAAAAAACCAGCCGCGAATGGACCGTGCGCTACAACGCAGCCCCCGCCGATAAGCGTGGCGAGTTCGAGCGCCTGCTGCGCAAGGAATTGCCTGAGGCATGGGTGGAAACCCTGCTTGCCCACAAGAAAAAGCTCGCCGGGAGCAAGCCCGCCGAAGCGACGCGTAAATCGTCGGAAAACGTGCTGGAAGCGCTCGTCCCCGTCATCCCCGAAATGATCGGCGGCTCGGCGGACCTCACCGGCTCCAACAACACCAAAACCGCGACGCTCACGCCGGTCAGCGCGGAGAATTACAACGGGCGCTATATTTATTACGGCGTGCGCGAACACGCCATGGCCGCCGCTATGAACGGGCTGGCGCTGCATGGGTTCATCCCGTACGGCGGCACCTTCCTGGTGTTCAGCGATTACTGCCGCCCGTCCATCCGCCTTTCGGCGCTGATGAAGCAGCAAGTGATTTATGTGATGACGCATGATTCCATCGGCCTTGGCGAAGACGGGCCG
>CAZBUX010000096.1:0-5084 GCA_964495185.1 uncultured Rickettsiales bacterium
ATCGAAGGCCAGCTCCAGACCCGCAAATGGACCGATAAGGACGGCGCGGAAAAATATTCCACCGAGATCGTGCTGTCGAATTTCAACTCAACGCTCACGATGCTTGACGGCAAGTCAGGCGGTGGCGACAGCGCCGGTTACTCGCAAAGCTACAGCGCCCCGCAGGCGGCAGCACCCGCCGCTTCCCGCAAACCCGCGGGCGAGCTGATGGACGACGAAATCCCGTTCTAAGCTGTTGATGGCGCTCACCCACCGCGACGTCACGCTTCTCTGGGCGCATGCCGAGCTGCACAGCCCGCGCTGGCGCTACATCTATTCGTCGAAAATCGGCGAGGCGCTCTGCCGCAAGGCGGAAACCGTGCCTGCCTCATCGCTGAACGCCAACGAGCAGGACCGTCTCATTGCCGCGCTCGCCTCGTACCGCCGTCATTTCATCGAAAAATACGTCGACACCGCGTCGAATTTCGAGTGGCAGGAGATGTCGCCCGAGGCGCTGATGCTGTGCTACGTCATGCCAGATATGGGCTACGACCCGCCGGTGACGCTCGACCGTTACATCGCCGACGATTTTGACCCCACCAATATCGAAGACCCGCGCATGTCGGCATGGTCGATCCTGCGCCAGCCTGTCCCCGCGCCGCTTTTCGGCCACCCTATACTCATCCGCGATCAGGACAAAACCACGCTGGTTGAAGGCTATACGCGCGCAACCGTCATGCTCAAGCGCTGGCAGTCGGGGCAGAGGATCGGTGCGATTAAAGTGGTGGTTGGAAGCTGAAAATCCCGGTCACCCGGCGAAGGCCGTTGAATCGGGGTAATACGTGAGATCGTCTCAATCCCGTGGCAATTGCCTGCGTTTCCTGTCAGGCCGCACTTTCCGTTTCTGTTTGAAATCGGTCATGCGCTGGACGATGTATTCGTTCACGACATTGCCCATTTCCTCTTCCACGCCGCGGTAATAATGGTCGGCGCCCGGGACGACTTTGTAGTCGATAGCGGTGCCGTGCTGGCTGGAAAGGCGCGAAGAAAGCTTGGATACGGCTTCTTCCTGCACGACATCGTCCTTATCGCCCTGCGTGATGAGCCCGGCGGCAGGGCAGGGGGAGAGGAACGAGAAATCATAGAGGTTGGCGGGCGGCGATACGGCGACGAAGCCTTCCAGCTCCGGGCGGCGCATCAGCAGCTGCAGCGAAATCCACGCGCCGAACGAGAATCCGCTGATCCAGCAGGTGGCGGCGTCGGGGTTCTGTATCTGGAGCCAGTCGAGCGCGGTGGCGGCGTCGGTGAGCTCGCCGATACCTTCGTCATACTTGCCCTGCGACTTGCCCACGCCCCGGAAATTGAAGCGAAGCACCGAAAAACCGTTCTGCGCGAAGATATGGTAGAGGCGGTAGACGATCTTGTTATTCATGGTGCCGCCGTAAAGCGGGTGCGGATGAAGGACCAGAACGACCGGCGCGCCCTTATGCTCGCTATGGTGGTAGCGGCCTTCTATGCGGCCTTCAGAGCCGTTTATGATGATTTCGGGCATGGTTCTTCAATAGACGTTGCTTGAGGGGGTATGATATATTATTTATTAACAAGGTGGAATATATATTGAATTTATAGGGCAATGTTCAAGAGAATAGTGAATGAAATTGATTCTGTGTTCGCCCGCGACCCCGCGGCGCGTTCCCGGCTGGAAGTTGTTTTGTGCTATCCCGGCCTGCATGCAATTTTATTGTTCCGCGTTTCCAACTGGTTATGGCGGCACGGCCTGAAGTTGCCCGGAAGGGTGCTTTCCTACTTCGCCCGTTTCCTCACCGGAATCGATATTCATCCGGGCGCGACCATCGGCCATAGATTCTTCATCGACCACGGCATGGGGGTGGTCATCGGCGAAACCGCCACCATCGGCGAGAATGTCACCATGTACCACGATGTCACCCTCGGCGGCGTCGCCCCCGGCGAGACCGCCAAAGGCAGCCTGCGCCACCCGCAGATCGGCAATAACGTGATTATCGGGGCAGGGGCGCATTTGCTCGGCCCCATCCGCATCGGCGACAACGCCCGCATCGGTTCGAACGCCGTAGTCGTAAAAGATGTCCCCGCCGGCGAAACCGTGGTGGGCGTGCCCGCCCGCGCCGTGGGCGGCAAGGAAGCCGCCAAAATCGATAAAAAGCATTTCGACGCTTACGGCACCGGCATCCCCGAAGACGCCGACCCTGTCATGAAGCTCGTAACGCAGATGCAAAATGAAATCGGCACCCTCAAGCGCCGCATCACCGAACTGGAAGCCGACGACACGACGCTGCTGGGTTCAGCGAAGCAGTGGGAGAACAAGTCGTGATTCTCGGTACCAAAGCACGCTACGCCGTGATGGCGATGGTCGATCTCGCTGGGCGTAAATCCGGCGAGCCGGTGACGCTGGCGGAGCTTGCCAAAGCTCAGGAAATCACGCTGCCTTATCTGGAGCAGATTTTTGGCAAGCTCAAAAAGCGCGGGCTGGTGAAATCGGTCCGCGGGCCGGGCGGCGGCTATGTGCTGGCAACCGATGCCGCGCAGGTGCTGGTGTTCGATATCGTGCTGGCGGTCGACGAATCCATGCAGATGACCCGCTGCGGCAGCCACGCCACGCATGGCTGCATGGCCACCAGGGCGCGCTGCCTCACCCACGATCTCTGGGCAGGGCTGGAGCGGCAGATTTCGGATTACCTGAAGTCGATATCGCTGGCCGATATCCGCAACCGCAAGCCCGCACGGAATTTCATGCCGCCTGCTAAGGGCGGACATCCCGAACATACGCTGATGTGACCGGCGAAGACCATGCCGGTATATCTCGATTATAACGCCACCGCGCCGCTGCTGCCCGCTGCCGCTAGCGTAATGCAGGCGGCGCAGGCAGCGCCCGCCAATCCCTCCTCGATCCATTCCTATGGCAGGGCCGCTAAGAAGCGCCTCGAAGATGCGCGCGCCGTCATCGCAGGCGCCATCAGCGCATGGCCGGATGAAATCGTTTTCACCGCCTCGGGCACGGAGGCGAATAACACTGCGCTGAATGCATTTTCCGGCGGTAATATTGTCGTCTCGGCGGTGGAGCATAGCTCGGTGCTGGGAAGAAACACCCTGATTTCCGTCGATCGAAACGGCATCGTCGACCTCGCTGCGCTGGAAGAAAACCTTTCGCAAAATCCCGCTTCGCTCGTCTCCGTCATGCTCGCCAATAATGAAACCGGCGTCATCCAGCCCGTCTCCGAAATAGCCGCGCTGTGCCGGAAATACGAAGCCGTATTCCACTGCGACGCCGTGCAGGCGCTAGGGAAAATCCCGGTCGATTTCGGTGCGGTGGGTGCGGATATGCTGTCGCTTTCCGCCCATAAATGCGGAGGTCCCGTGGGGGCGGCTGCGCTCGTCGTCAGGCGCGGCCTGAAATTCACGCCGCTGCTCACCGGCGGCGGGCAGGAACTTCGCCGCCGCGCCGGTACGGAAAACGTTCCGGCGATTGCCGGATTCGCGGCAGCCGTGGAGAAAATTGATTTTGACCATATGCGGAAACTTCGTGGCTGGCTGGATACAATGGAAAGGGAAATGCTTTCCCATTGGAAAAACGTGGAAGTGTTCGGTGAAGGCGCCCCCCGCCTGCCCAACACCTCCTGCATCGCCATGCCGGGCGTTTCCAACGAAGTTCAGCTCATGGATTTCGATTTAAAGGGATTCGCCGTAAGTGCGGGCTCGGCCTGCTCGTCGGGACGGATCGAGGTATCGCATGTGCTGACCGCTATGGGGGTGCCGAAAGAAACCGCCGGGTGCGCCGTCCGCGTAAGCGGCGGGTGGGCCACGACGGAAGAGGAAATAAAAGCCTTTACAGCGGCATGGCTCGCCACTTGCGAACGACTCGCAAATGCCGCCTGAAATTTTGACCTAAATCTATTGAATCGCTTGAATAATCGGCTCGGGTGGGTTAGAAGAAACTCGCAGTTGAATAGTTGATAAAATAAGTAGACTATACTATATTACCCTTAAGCTTCGGGCATGACCCGTCAAGCCTTTGAAAGATTATGATTACGCCAGCCAACAGCAACATAAAATTCCCGGTCTACCTGGATTACCAGGCGACGACCCCGGTCGATCCGCGCGTGCTTGAAAAAATGCTGCCGTGGTTTACCGAGAAATTCGGTAACCCGCATTCGCGCAGCCACGCTTACGGCTGGGAAGCCGAAGCCGCATCCGATCTCGCGCGCGAGCAGGTCGCCGCGCTTATTGGTGCGAGCGAAAAAGAAATTATCTTCACCTCCGGCGCCACCGAATCGAATAACATCGCCATCAAAGGCGTGGCGCGGTTTTACAAAGACAAGAAAAACCACATCATCACCCCGATGACCGAGCATAAATGTGTGCTCGATTCCTGCCGCCACCTTGAGCAGGAAGGCTTCGAAGTCACCTATCTGCCGGTTGAAACGAACGGGCTGGTGAATCTCGACACGCTGCGTGCTGCGATTAAGGAAAATACGCTGATGGTGTCGGTCATGGCGGTCAATAACGAGATCGGCGTCATCCAGCCGCTCGCTGAAATCGGCAAGCTCTGCCGCGAAAAAGGCGTGTTCTTCCACACCGACGCCGCGCAGGGTTTCGGCAAAATCCCGCTCGATGTTGAAGCGATGAATATTGACCTTATGAGTATCTCCGGCCACAAGGTTTATGGGCCGAAAGGCATCGGCGCGCTTTACGTCCGCCGCCGCCCGCGCATCCGCCTGGAGCCGTTATTCTCAGGCGGCGGGCAGGAACGCGGTTTCCGCTCCGGCACGCTCCCGACCCCGCTGGTGGTAGGCCTCGGCGAAGCGGCAGCCATCGCCAAAACCGACATGGAAAAAGACGAAAAACACATCCGCAAGCTCTATAACCGCTTCATGAGTGAGATCATGGACAGCGTGAAAGACGTGTATCTGAACGGCGACCGCGTGCAGCGCTGGCCGGGCAACGTCAATATCAGCTTCGCTTATGTTGAAGGCGAATCGATGATCATGGCGATCAAGAATCTTGCCGTATCGTCAGGTTCGGCCTGCACCAGCGCGTCGCTGGAACCATCCTACGTGCTTCGCGCGCTC
>CAZBUX010000096.1:5094-5932 GCA_964495185.1 uncultured Rickettsiales bacterium
ATCGGCGAGGAACTCGCGCACACCTCCATCCGCTTCGGCATCGGCCGCTTCACCACCGACGAGGAAGTCACCTACGCGATCAACCTCGTGAAAAGCAGCATCGACAAACTTCGCGAAATGAGCCCGCTCTGGGAGATGGTGCAGGAAGGCATCGACATCTCCAAGATCGAGTGGGCGGGACATTAAGGAGCAAAGCACATGGCATACAACGAAAAAGTGATCGACCATTACGAAAACCCGCGCAACGTGGGGTCGATGGATAAGAACGACGACACCGTCGGCACCGGCCTCGTCGGCGCACCCGCGTGCGGCGACGTGATGAAACTGCAGATCAAGGTGAACGCGCAGGGCGTCATCGAAGACGCGAAGTTCAAAACCTTCGGTTGCGGCTCGGCCATCGCGTCCAGCTCGCTCGTCACCGAATGGGTGAAGGGCCGCACGCTCGATGAAGCCATGAAAATCAAAAATATCGAAGTGGCCGAGCATCTCGCGCTGCCGCCGGTGAAAATCCACTGCTCGGTGCTCGCCGAAGACGCGATCAAGGCTGCGATCACAGATTATAAAGCGAAACAGGGCGGCAAAGAAAACGCCGCTTAGGTTCCTATGGTCGCACCGATCTTACAAGTATCCGACGCCGCCCTCGCGCGTATCCACGTGCTGCTGGACAAGCGCGGCAAGCCTTCCGCCGGGATCAAGATCGGCGTTCGTACGCGCGGCTGCTCCGGGCTTTCCTACACCATCGAATACGCCGACGAAGCTGGGAAATACGATGAAGTCGTGGAAAAAGACGGCATCAAAATCATCATCGATCCGAAAGCCGTGATGTTCCTGCTCGGCA
>CAZBUX010000096.1:5942-6752 GCA_964495185.1 uncultured Rickettsiales bacterium
GATTTCGTCGAGGAAAAGCTCAAAAGCGGCTTCGTATTCCGCAACCCGAACGAAAAAGGCCGCTGCGGGTGCGGCGAGTCTTTCCATGTCTGATTGATGACCCTGAACTATTTTAGCCTCCTGAGCATTCCCGAAACCTTCGAGATCGACCCTGCCCAGCTCGAAGCTGCCTATTTCCGCGAACAGCGGAATTTCCATCCCGACCGTTTTGTTGGAAAATCCGGCCCTGAGCGCCAACAGGCGGCGCAACGTTCGGTGGATATCAACCAGGCCTACCAGACTTTGAAGGCCCCGCTTTCCCGCGCCCAATACATGCTTGCAGGGCAGGGGATTATGGTCGGCGGCGATAAAGACAGCGTGAAGCCGTCGCAGGCGCTGCTCATCGAAATCATGGAGCTGCGCGAGCGCATCGAAGAGATAAGTGGTAGCCAAATGAATGAGCTGGTCGGCTCACTTGATGCTATGTATGATGCTTCGGTTGCGAAAATCGCTAATGCTTTCCGCCAGAAACTATGGCAGGACATGGCGCAGGAAACCTTGCGGCTAGGCTATATCGTAAAAACCAGCGAAGACATCAAACGTAAGAAAAAAGCGTCATGAACCTCCTGCAGATCCACGAACCCGGGCAAACACCCCTGCCGCATCAGGATACGCTGGCGGTGGGTATCGACCTTGGAACCACCTATTCGGTGGTGGCGGTGGCGTGCGCGGAAAATGTCGAAGTCATCCAGAACATCCACGGCCATTCGCTGGTGCCGTCGGTGGTGTATTACGGCGAAAATAATGCCGTGGAAGTCGGCTATCCGGCGC
>CAZBUX010000097.1:0-6541 GCA_964495185.1 uncultured Rickettsiales bacterium
TTTCGGCACATGGACACCCATACCTTCGGCCACCAGTATCGTACCGATCATAAGGATAAACGAAAGCGCCAGCATTTTGAACGTCGGGTATTTCGTAAGGAATTCAGAAATATAACCGGAAGCCACCAGCATTACCGCCATCGCCACCAGCACGGCGGCCACCATGACGTAGAGGTTGTCGGTAAGCCCCACGGCGGTGATGATGGAGTCGAAAGAGAACACGAAATCAACGATAACAATCTGAACGATAGCGCTTTTCAGGCCTATCTGTCCGGAAACCTCTTTTGTCTTGCCGTGGTGCTGCAACCCGCCGACGTCGGCATGCATTTCCACGGTGCTTTTCCCGATCAGGAATATTCCGCCGCCAATCAGAAGCAAGTCCCTCCATGAGAAGGTTTTTTCCATGACGGTGAAGAGCGGCTCGACCAGCCCCATGATCCATGAAAGCCCGGCCAGCATGACGACCCTTATAATAAGCGCCAGCGCCAACCCAAGAATCCGCGCCCTGGCCTGATAGCGCTTGGGCAGCTTATCGGTAACCAGCACGATAAAGATGATGTTATCGATGCCGAGCACGATTTCGAGCATGCTAAGCGTCAGAAAACTTATAACTAAATCGGTTTCCATCTTCTCTCCTGGTTAAACGGCATCTTCCGGTTTCGCAGCTCTTTTCTTGCGTAAATTATCCCAATAATCAAGACGTTTAATGATTTCGCGCTCAAAACCGCGCTCCACAGGCGCGTAATAGCTCTGCCTCCGCATACCGTCGGGGAAGTAATTCTGCCCGGAAAACCCGTCCTCGGCGTTATGGTCGTAGTCATAATCTTTACCATAACCAATATCTTGCATAAGCTTAGTCGGCGCGTTGAGGATATGCATGGGCGGCATGAGCGAGCCTTTTTCGCTCGCTGCGCGCGCCGCAGCCTTATAGGCGGTGTAGGCGGCGTTCGATTTCGGGGCTGTGGCAAGGTAAATCACCGATTGCACCAGCGCCAGCTCACCCTCGGGAGATCCAAGAAAATCATATGCTTCCTTAGCCGCCAGCGCCTGCGAAAGCGCATTCGGGTCGGCCATGCCGATATCCTCGGAGGCAAAACGCACGAGCCGGCGCGCTATATATAAAGGGTTTTCGCCCCCGTCGAGCATCCGGCACAGCCAGTAAAGCGCGGCATTAACATCCGATCCCCGCAGGCTTTTATGCAGGGCGCTGATCAGGTTATAATGGCCCTCCTGGCTCTTGTCGTAAAGCGGAGCCCTTTTCTGAAGATATTCCGTCAAGCCTTTGGAATCCAATTTTGTTTTACCAACGTATCCGAACAAAATCTCACAGAAATTGAGCAGCGCCCGCCCGTCCCCGTCGGCCATCCCGGCCAGCGTTTCCACGGCATCTTCGGTAAGGGGCAGCTTGCGAGCGGAATGCGCTTCGGCGCGCTCGATAAGCTGGCGCATGCCTTCATCGTCGAGCCGTTTCAGGATCATCACCTGCATCCGCGACAAAAGCGCCGAGTTGATTTCGAAAGAAGGATTTTCCGTCGTCGCCCCCACCAGCACGATGGTGCCGTCCTCGACCACGGGCAAAAACGCATCCTGCTGCGCGCGGTTGAAGCGGTGAATCTCGTCGACGAACACCAGCGTGCGCACGCCGTCCTGCGCACGGGCGCGGGCACGTTCGAAAATCTGCTTGAGCTCCGCTACGCCCGACGCCACCGCCGACACGCTTTCCTGCTCGAATCCCGCCGCGCTCGCCGCGATCAGCCTCGCCAGCGTGGTTTTCCCGCTGCCCGGCGGCCCCCAGAGCAAGAGCGACACCGGGTTTCCCGACTCCAGCATGGCTTTAAGCAGGTGGTTTTCGGCAAGCAGGTGCGCCTGTCCGATGACTTCTTCAAGGTGTTTCGGGCGCAGGCGGTCGGCCAGCGGGGCGTTTTTAGCGGCGTCCTGTGAAAAAAGCGTCTTCATGCATCTATATCTAATGCCTGGGCGCGCGCTTTGCAAACCCTTGCGCGGCGCGGCGCGGCGTGATAGCTCTGTGGCATACATTAAGGTGAGGAATATGCAGAAAGAACGACTGATTACGTTATCGATCATCATCATCGCAGCCGCCATGTCGCGCCTGCTCCCGCATCCGGCTAACGTCACGCCGGTTGCCGCGCTCGCGCTTTTCGCCGGGGCGCATTTCGATAACAGGAAACTCGCCTTCGTCGTACCGCTCGCCGCCATGCTGCTTAGCGACCTGTTCCTTCCCGCTTATCCCGGCATGTGGGTCACTTATCTGGCGTTTGCCGCCACGGTCTGCATCGGTTTTGCGCTTCGCGGCCATGTGAAGCCGGTGCCGGTGATTGCGGGCTCGCTTGCAGCATCCGTCGTATTCTTCCTGGTCACCAATTTCGCGCTGTGGCCCGAGTTCAATCTCTATCCGAAAACCCTCGAAGGCGTGATCGAAAGCTATACGGCCGCCCTGCCCTTCTTCCGCAACTCGCTGCTTGGCGATTTATTTTACACCACGGTTCTCTTCGGCGGCTTCGCGCTGGCCGGGCGGAAATATGCCGGGCTGCGCGCTGGCGGCGTCAAGACGGCTTAAAAACTACAGGTGATTCGCGGGCGCAGGAGCGTGCTTGCGTTCGGCGATCCAGAATATCGCGCCGGGCAGGCTTACCAGCATCGTAAGAATGCCCTGTTCGATCGATAGCGTCAGCGCCGCTTCCTGCGGCACGCCGACCACTGCCAGCAGCCCTACCATACCCATCTCGCGCACGCCCCAGCCGCCGATCGAAATCGGCAGGGTGATCAGCAACAATATCAGCGGCATGAGGATGACGCATTCCATCAGCGACATATCGATGCCGAGGCTTTGCGCCAGCACGAAAGTGTAGAAACAATAACACAGATGCGCGGAGATGGCGTAGCCGAGCGTTTTACAAAACGACAGCGTATGCTTGCGCAGCAGCGACAGGCAACCGACGAAGTGCAGAAACCACTGCACCGGCTTAAACCCTGAAAACGGCGCCAGCCAGCGCTCCGAGCGGAACAAAAGCCAGAGTCCCAAAAGCGCCGCGATGAATACCGGCGGGATAATATGCGTGGCGTCGAAGCCGAGCAATCCGCCCAGAAACGGGGAATTGATCATCACCAGCAGCGCCAGCGACAACAGCGCCAGTATGCGGTCGATGATCACCGAATTGATCGAAAGCGGCAGCGGCACATGCAGGTTGCGCGCCATCCACACGCGCACGACGTCGCTGCCCATGGTGCCCACGAGGAACGAGCTGACGAACACGCTGATATAATAAAGCCGGAGCGCCTGCAGAACCGACAGGAATCCTTCGCCCGCCTTGGCGAGCGTGCGGGTGATGAGCTGCCAGCGCAGCGCGCCGAGTACGATATGCACGCCGATCAATCCAGCGACGATCCCCACGGCGGAGTGTTCCTGTCTGGCGAATACATCGCTGAGCAGCGCGAAATCGACGTCGCGGAAGGCGACCCAGAACCCGGTGAGGCTTAACGCCAGCTTGGCGATAAGGCCGAAGGATTTGGAGCGCAGGAGTGTTTTGAGGGAATGTAAAAGCGTGTCTGTCATGGCGATCGTTTATGGATCACCGCTTGTAACATGCACGCGTCGCAAGGTCATCAATTAAGCGGGGCGCTTAGGGAACGGTAAGGACGACCGATTCGTTGGTGTGCGACACCGTCTGCGGCTTGCGGCGGTAGATGGAGGTGAGGTCGAGCACGGAAAGCACCATCTTGATGCCTTCGTATTCTTCGCGGTCGGGAATCTCGATATCGTTGCGGATATCCCATTTAAGGCCGAACAGCGTGGTGGCCTTGCGGTAGTTGCGCGCCAGCGGCAGCGGCGAGAGCGTCACGGCATAGCGCGCCTTGCGGGAAGCGCCGAGCTTGATCATCTGGCGGATGAGTTCGAGCATGACAAAGCTGTTCTGGTATTCGGGGAGGATGGCAAGGCGGGAAATTTCCGCGTACATGATGTCTTTGAGCGGCAAATCGGGCAGCGTCTTGATAAGGTCGATCTCGTCTTTTTCCATCGGCAGGGCCATATGGTCGTCAGGCGAGGAAAAGGTCAGGCGGCACCCGCCGACGACATGGTTACCGATGCGGGCGATAATGATTTCGCTGGCGTCGTCGTATGCGTCCTGCTTGCCGGAGAATTTCGAAAGCCCCCACACCGTAATGAACATCTGCTCGCGCAGGCGGTAGTACTGGTGGAGATAGCCGGGATCGCGCGAGATTTCGTAGACGACGGCCTGCGGCTCTTTACGGCCGCGCGCGAATTTGCGCTCAAGGTAGTCGTCGGCGAACGGATTGGAGGAAGCCGCGCCGGTTACTACCGGGGCTTTATCCATCGTCGTGTCATCGGCATTGATTATTGGCATTGTCTTGCAACCGTCATTACAGTAACAGCGCGTCGGCGCTATTAGTTAATAAATGGTAAAGATTTAGCTAAAAATGAACTATTTTTCACAAAAAGCAAGCAAATTCGGGCTTTCCCGAAGATGCTCTTAAAATCCTTCCTCCCAACATCGTGCGGCCAGGTTTTCCCGGCTCGCTAATTATTGTTTTTGCCTTATTGAACTAGGCAATTTTTTCCTGTTATTATGTGCGAATATACTACACGTATACGGGGTTTGCAACTTTGTTGTGCATAACTTATGTTTCCATCTTGATTTTTTCGCGGACGTGGTTTTTCTGCCATGTTCAATTCTTATCTCAGGTAGTTTTTCCTCATGTGCGGCATCATCGGCATCATCGGCGCAAGCGACGCAGCCCCTCTCATTCTCAACGGCCTTAAGCAGCTCGAATACCGCGGCTACGATTCCGCAGGCATCGCCATCATCAAGGACGGCAAGATCGCCCGCGCGCGCGCCGAGGGCAAGCTCGTCAACCTCGAAAAACTGCTCGCCGGCGCGCCGATCACCGGAGCCACCGGCATCGGCCACACCCGCTGGGCCACGCACGGCGTCCCCAACGAAGCCAACGCCCACCCGCACGCCACCGACAAAGTCGCCGTCGTGCATAACGGCATCATCGAAAACTTCCGTGAATTACGGGATGAACTCGCAAAACACGGCTACACCTTCCACAGCCAGACCGATACCGAAGTCGTCCCCGTCCTCGCCACCTACTACCTGAAGCAGGGCCTCACGCCGCAGGATGCCGTGGCGATGACGCTCTCGCGGCTGCAGGGAGCGTTTGCGCTGGCGTTCCTGTTCGTCGACCACCCGAACCTCGTCATCGGCGCAAGGCAAGGCCCGCCGCTGGCCATCGGCTACGGCAAAGGCGAGATGTATCTCGGCTCCGACGCCATCGCATTATCGCATCTTACCTCGAAGATAAGCTACCTGGAAGATGGAGACTGGGTGGAGCTTACACCCGCAGGTGCCATCATCCACAACGCCGAAGGCGAAACCGTCACCCGCCCCATGACGCAGTCGGCCTATACCGGCGCTTCCGTCGGCAAAGGCAATTACCGGCACTTCATGCAGAAGGAAATCCACGAGCAGCCGGGCGTGGTCGGCGAAACGCTGAAAATGTACTGCAATCCCGCGACGTTCGAGATCACCCTGCCCGGCCTCGCCTTCGATTTAAGCAAGCTGGAGCGCGTGATGCTGGTGGCGTGCGGCACGTCGTATTACGCAGCACAGGTGGCGAAATACTGGATCGAATCCATCGCCAAAGTGCCGGTGGAGGTCGATATCGCCTCCGAATACCGCTACCGCGCGCCCATCCTCGATAAAAAAGGCATCACGCTGGTCATCTCGCAATCGGGCGAAACCGCCGATACGCTGGCGGTGCTTCGCTACGCCAAACCGCACCACCCGGTGCTGGCCATCGTCAACGTGCCCGAAAGCACCATCGCCCGCGAGGCCACCAGCGTCATGCCCACCTATGCCGGGCCGGAAATCGGCGTCGCGTCCACCAAGGCGTTCACCACGCAGCTCGCCGTGCTCGCCTGCTTCACGCTGGCGCTCGCCAACGCCAGAAAATCCCTGACCAAAGCGCAGTCCGACGAATATGTCCGCGCATTGCTCGAAGCCCCGTCGCACATGAGCGAAGCGCTGCTTCTCGACGAGCGCGTCCACGCGCTGGCCGCCAACATCCAGCACGCCCGCGACATGCTTTACATAGGCCGCGGCACGAGCTTCGCCATGGCCATGGAAGGCGCGCTCAAGATGAAGGAAATCTCCTACATCCACGCCGAGGCCTACGCCGCCGGGGAACTCAAGCACGGCCCCATCGCCCTCATCGACGAGCACGTGCCGGTAGTCGTCCTCGCCCCTTACGACGCGCTCTTCGAAAAAACCGCCTCCAACCTTCAGGAAGCCGCCGCACGCGGGGGGAAAATCATCCTCATCAGCGACGACAAGGGCATCGCTGAAACCGGCGACGCGGCGGTAGCCACCGTGCGCATGCCCGACATCCACCCCTTCGTAAGCCCCCTGCTCTACGCCCTGCCGGTACAGATGCTCGCCTACCACACGGCGGTCTTAAAAGGCACGGATGTCGACCAGCCGAGGAATCTCGCGAAATC
>CAZBUX010000098.1:0-6524 GCA_964495185.1 uncultured Rickettsiales bacterium
CCCATTTCCTTGGCGATAATCTGAGCGAGCGTCGTTTTTCCGAGTCCGGGGGGGCCGTAAAGCAATACGTGGTCCAGCGAATCCTCCCGCGCCCGTGCCGCTTTCACGAACACGCGCAGGTTCTGGCACACCTCCGGCTGGCCGGTAAATTCATCTAGATTTTCGGGCCGAAGCGCATATTGGAGGATATCCTCCTCGCTCGTGGCAGGCGCGATGATGCGGTCTTCGGCTGCGTCGGTCATCCCCGCACCAGCTCCTTCAGGCTTAGCTTAATCAGCTGGTCGAGGCTGGCGTTTCCGCCCGCTGCTTCGGCGGCTTTCAGCGTCGCGCCATATGCTTCGCTGCGCGAGTAGCCGAGATTGACCAGCGCGGAAATCGCGTCGTCGGTTGCAAGCGGGGCAGGGGCGGCTTTCTTTTTCCCGCCTGTGTCGGCGGCCATGCGGATGGTGTCCATCGCGCTCGTGGGCATTTTCCCGACCTTATCTTTCAATTCCGTGACGATACGCTCGGCAAGCTTCGGCCCCACGCCGCTGATGGCGCGAAACGCCGCCGAATCTTTTGCCAGTATCGCATGCACGAGTTTCTGCGGCGGGTAGGCGCTGAGTATCGTAAGCGCGATGCGGTTGCCGATGCCCTGCACGGAAAGCAGCAGCCGGAACCATTCCCGTTCGGTGGCATCGGGAAACCCGTATAAATGGATATGGTCCTCACGCACATGCGTCTCGATGATGAGGCTTGCCGCCTGTCCCTCCGAAAGCGCCGCCAGCGTCCGGCTGGAGCAGAACACGTGGTAGCCCACGCCGCCCACATCGATGAGTGTGGCGTCCTCGCCGATTTCCTCGATGCGTCCTTTGAGTTTTCCGATCATGAATACGCCTTTGCGCTTATCGCGGTGATGGTGCGGTGGTGCGCGTGGGTGATCGCCACCGCCAGCGCGTCGGCGGCGTCGGCGCTTTCGGCAGCACTCGAAGGAAGCAAGGTTTTCACCATCATGCCCACCTGCTGCTTATCGGCGTGCCCCGAGCCCACGACGCTTTTCTTGATCATGTTGGCACTATAACCGGTCACGGGAATCTCCGCCAGCGAAAGCGCAAGCAGTATCGCCCCGCGTGCCTGCCCGAGTTTCAGCGTCGATGCGCCGTTCATGTTCATGAAGGTTTCTTCCACCGCGCTTTCGTCGGGCGTATAAGCGGCGAATACTTTGGCCAGCCCGTCGTGCAGTTGCTTGAGCCGAAGCGCCAGCGGCAGCCTGGCGTCGCTCGTGATCATGCCCGAAGCGATATGGGAGATGCGGTTGTCCTTGGAATGAATAATGCCCCAGCCGGTGCGCGTGAGTCCCGGGTCGATGCCGAGGATTCGCGTCATGCGCTCAGCGCGCGTATCAGCGATTCGGGTATCTCGAAATTCGAGAATACCTCCTGCACGTCGTCGCTGTCTTCGAGGTTTTCGACCATCTTGATCATGATCTGCGCCTGTTCCTCGCTGACCGGCACGGTGTTTTTGGGCTGCCAGCCGAGCTTGGCCGATTCCGGTGCGCCGAATTTCTTTTCCAGCGCCGCCTGCACCTGCTGGAATTTGTCCTGCGTGCAGGTGATGAGGTGGCGCGCGCCGTCGAACTCGCAGTTTTCAGCGCCCAGTTCCAGCGCCGCTTCGAACATGGCTTCTTCGCTGGCCACCGAGGCCGGGTAGGTAAGCAGCCCGCCGAAATCGAACATGAAACTCACGCTCCCGGTTTCGCCGAGATTGCCGCCGAACTTGGTGAACGCCGTGCGGATGTCCGACGCCGTGCGGTTGCGGTTGTCGGTGAGCGCGTGGATGATCACCGCCACGCCGCCCGGCCCGTAGCCTTCGTAGCGCACGGCTTCGTAATTATCGGTGTCGATATTGCCCGATCCGCGTTTGATCGCCGCTTCGATGCGGTCGCGCGGCATGTTTTCCTCGCGCGCCCATTGCACGGCGGCGCGCAGGCGCGGGTTGGTCGCCGGGTCGGCGGCGCCGGTTTTGCAGGCGGAAATTATTTCGCGCTGCACCTTCGTCAGTACTTTCGCCTTCTTGGCGTCCTGCGCGCCTTTGCGGCGCATGACGTTCTTAAAATGTGAATGCCCGGCCATGCGGTCACCCCCTTATGATGATTATTGTCCGCGCAGCACCATATCGACACGATCAGCTTCGCCGCCGGGGTTTTTATCACCCTCGGCCTGCACGCTGATGCGCAGATTGCTCACGCCCTGGTCGATCAGGTAAGCGCGAACCGCCAGCGCCCGCGACAGCGACACGCGACGCGCGGTCACTGCCTGGTCGTTGGTGCTCGAGGCGTAGGCCATGAGCGTCACGCGCAGCTTTTCGTCGGATTTGAGCTTTTTGACCAGCCCGTCAAGCTCCGGCTTCACCGCAAGCGGCACGGTGGTTTCGGTGCTCTTGAACACGACCGAAAGATCGGCCTTGGCGCGCGCGGAGGCGGGCGGCGGCACGGGTTCGGCGGGTTTCTTCACATCCGGTACCGGCGCGGGCGCGGCAGGTACCGGTGCAGGCGGCGGGGAGGCAGCGGCAGTTCTTCCACGGGCTTTGCCGGTTCGGGCGCGGGTGGCGGCGGGGCCGGTATGGCCGGTTCCACTGCTGCGGGCGCGGGTTCGGGCAGCGGCACTTCTTCCACCGGGGTGATCTTCGGTGCTGCGGTTACTTTCTTACCCTTGGGCGGGCTCGGCGGCGGTACGGGCGGGGCCATATCAGCCGGTGCCGGTTCGGGCTTCGCTTCTGCGGGAGGTGCGGGCGGCGTGGGTGCGGTTTCAGTTGCAGGAGCCGGAGCTTCAGCGGGTTTCGGCGCTTCGGGTTCCGGGATCAGCGCGGGCGCGGCGGGGCTCGGCGGCGGGGGCGGAGCCGGGGGCGCTGCTTCCATCGGGGCCGGCGGTGGCGGGGGAGCGGGCGGCGTTACGGCTTCTGGCGCCGGTGCTTCAGCGGGTTTGGGCGCTTCTGTCGCAGGCGCGGGTGCTTCGGTGGGCTTCGTTGCTTCAGGAGCCGGGATCAGCGCGGGTGCGGCGGGCGGCGGCGGCGGAGGTGTAGGAGCCGCTTCTACCGGCGCGGGCGGAACGGCTGCTTCAGGCAAGGCCGGAACCGGCAGCGGCAATGCGGGCGGCGTTACATCCGCAGGTGCGGGCGGTACGATTTCTACTGGTGCTGCCACGGGCGCGGGCGGGGCCGGGGGTGCGGTTTCCGGCGCGGGCATGGTCGGCGCTTCGATCGGCGGCAATTCGGGTGCTGCCGGTACAGGAGCGGGCGGCGGCGTCGGTTCGACGGGCGCGGTTGCTTCCGGCTGCGCGGCCTTGGCTGCTGCGGCAGCGGCTTCGGCGGCTTTTTTCTGCGCTTCGGCTTTACGTTCGGCGCGCAGCTGGCGCTTGCTCTTGGGCTTTTCGGCGGGAGCGGATTTTGCTGCGGGCGCTTTTTTCACCGCCGGTTTTTTCGGCTTGGCTTTCGGTTTTTCCTTCACCGGCTTGGGCGCGGGCTCGGCGACGGGTTTGTCGATGATCGCCGGGGTGGTGGCAAACGGCTTGCGCGGCTCGGCGACGGGCGCGATCACTTCCGGTTTCGACGCTGACACTTTTTTCACCGGCGCTTTTTTAGCGGGCGTTTTTTTCTTCGGCGCGGGTTTTTCAGCTTCGGGTTTCGGCGCGGGCGGTGCGATATTCACCGGCTTCTTCGGCAAATCCGTGCTTTCGATGATCTGGCCCTTCGGCCCTTCCTGCCAGATGAGCTTGCGTTTTTCGGGCGCGGCCGGTTTGCTGTGCAACTGGTCGATGACGTCGAGGTTAAGCTCGATGGTGGGTTCCTTCGGTTTGGCGCGGCTGTCGAACGCGCTTGCTTCGGGCGCGGAAGCGGCCAGCGCGAGCGCGATGAAAGCGGCTAAAAAGAGGGAAGAGCATTTAACGCGAACCATTGACATATCGGCGAGGAACCCAAAAAAGTTACGATTACTCACCACTTCTACTGTAAACGGCTGAAATTTCCAGCGCAAAATCGAGGCCGGGCCTAGGCGGCCTTCACCAGCAGTTTCTGCATGGGGGCAATCAGGCTGCGATTGGCGGCCAGCAAGGTCTTGGAATAGGCCGTGGCGGGGGCGCCATTCAGGTCGCTGGCCATGCCTCCGGCCTCCTGCACGAGGAGCAGCCCGGCGGCGATATCCCACGGCTGGATGCTGTAGCACCAGCAGGCGTCGATACGCCCGGCGGCCACGTAAGCCAGGTCCAGCGCCGTGGCTCCGAAATAGCGCAGAGTCGCGCCCGAGGTGGCAAGCGTCTCCATAACGGCGTGATCGGCCTTTGAAGCCAGACGCGGGTTCCCGGTGACGAGCATGGCGTCTTCGAATTTTTCGCGGGTGGATGCCACGAGCCTTCGACCGTTGACGAACGCTCCCTTGCCCTTTTCGGCGGTGAACATCTCATTATGGATAGGGTCGTAGATCAGCGCGGCGATCAGGTCGCTGTTGCCGCCGGGGAAGCGCTTTTCCAGCGCGATGGAGATGCAGAAATACGGTACGGCGTGGATGAAGTTGGTAGTGCCGTCGAGCGGGTCGATGATCCAGCGGAATTCGCCTTTTTCCCCTTCCACGGCCCCGCCTTCTTCCAGGAGGAAGCTGTAGCCTGGGCGCAGCTTATCGAGCTCGCGCTGAAGCTGTTTTTCGGTACGGGTATCGGAGGCGGTGACGAAATTGGCCGTGCCCTTGCGCGACACCTGCAAATTGTCGACTTCGCCGAAATCGCGCACGAGCCCCTTGCCGGCCTTGATGGCCGCAGCGCTCATGATGTTGAGGATGGGGGAGAGGATCACCCCTTGGCCCGTTCGATATAGGTAAGCGTATTGGTATCCACGACGATGCTTTCGCCGCTGCCGACGAAGGGCGGCACCAGCACGCGCACGCCGTTCTCAAGAATCGCGGGTTTATAGGACGAAGCCGCCGTCTGGCCTTTGACCACGGGGTCGGACTCGACGATTTTCATGGTGACCTTGCCGGGCAGTGCGACGTTGATCGGCTTGCCTTCGTAGCATTCCACCGAAAGCGTCATGCCCTCCTGGAGGAACGGATGGCCGGGGCCGATCATTTCCTTGCTCATGGTGAACTGTTCGAAGGATTCGTTATCCATGAAGTGCAGTTCCTCGCCGTCGGCGTAAAGGAAGTTGCAGGTGCGCGAGTCGAGCGAGACGCGTTCGATTTTTTCCGCCGAGGAGAAGCGCGGGGTGCTCTTGGTGCCGTTGCGGACGTCCTTGAGTTCCACCTGGTTGAACGAGCGCAGGTTGCCCGGCGTGCGGATTTCGTGTTTCACCACCAGCCACAGCTTGTTTTCGTATTCAATCACCATGCCCATGCGCACGGCCGAACCGTCGATTTTCATTGTAATGCTCTTTCTATCGCTTCGTTAAATTCGTTTACCGCCGCCGCCGGGCCTTCCGGGTGGTTCCACACGGCGGTGATGGCCGCCACGAAATCCGCTCCGGCGCTCACAAGCGGGGCGCAATTGGCTGGGGTAATACCACCAATGGCTGCGCACGGCAAGACCATATATGACTGCCACCATTCAAGAATCTCCGGCTTTGGCGTGCCCCAGCGGGCCAGCGCCTCCGGGCTTTTGCTCTGGGTCGGGTAAAATGCCCCGAACGCCACGTAATCGGCCCCTTTTTCCCCCGCATCCATGGCAAGGTGCCGCGAGTCGTGGCACGACACCCCGATCACGCAATCTTCGCCCACGATGGCGCGGGCGTCCTTCACGCTGCCGTCATCCTGTCCCAGATGCACCCCGTCCGCCCGGCATTTAGCCGCAAGGTCGGCCCGGTCGTTGAGGATGAACGCCGCTTCATATGCATGGCAGATAGGCATCAGCGTTTCCGCCGCCTTCAGGATTTCCGCGTCGCTGGCTCCCTTAAGCCGCAGCTGGAAGCATCCCACATCCCCGCCCGAAAAGGCGCTTTCAAGCTGCGCGGCGAACGCAGAAAGCTCGATGGCGGGCGGCGAGACAAGGTAAAGGCGGCAGGTGTTTTCCATGGGTCATATATAATCGACCCTTCCGGCGATGCCAGCAAAAGCTGCCTTAAATTTATCATTCCCGTGAAAGCCTTTGTCCAACACCCCCTCCGTCATTGCGAGGAGCGTAAGCGACGCGGCACACTGGATTGCTTCGCTTACGCTCGCAATGACGGAGGGGGGAAGCTCCCGCGAAAGCGGGAATAAGAAAAGGAAATTAGAGGGCTTTCGCCGCTACAGGCGCGTCTTTTTCCTGCTTCAGCCGCGCCACATGCGCTCCTTCGGTGGCATCTTGCCTGCCTTCAGGCAGCACGATGTTTTCCGGCCCGAGCTGCGCCATGCGCTCTTTCATTTTGCTGATATTGCGGCGTTCGTTGAGCCAGCAGGCGAGCAATGTCACTCCCAGTGCCGATCCTATCCAGCCCAGCATGATATTGGCGGTTTGCTTGAACGTCGAGTTTCCCGGCGGGGCGATCTGCTTGTTGAGATTGGCAATTTCGAACCCGCTTGCGCC
>CAZBUX010000099.1:0-2725 GCA_964495185.1 uncultured Rickettsiales bacterium
GATGCCTGAACCATGAACGTACAGAGCGAAACAGCTCTGTAAACTCAAGCAATCCAGAATCATCAACTCATCAAATTAGGTCATCAGTCAGAATTGGCCCATAGGCTCCTTCGAGCTGTGCGCGCCTTTTCCCGCGACTGACAACCGATATGATGTCAGAAAAACCTATTCACAATATCAAACCGCAGAAGGTTCCGAAAACCGCTGAAACCTTACATTTAAACCGCTTCTTTCGCTGAAGGGATGGACTGTATACTATCGGTGTTTTGGTAAGTCAACAGGGAATATACGGATTTTTTATCTTTACGTGTAACCCGCAGCCAGCAAGGGTTTGCGGACGATATTTTATGCACGCGCCGTAAAATTCCAACGAAAAGTTTACGCCTTGCCACACGTAGTGAGCCGTCTTGATCTGGCGCGGCAGAAATGGTAGGGTCAGCGCCTTACGCATTAAAATGCATTTTTCTTATAAAATAAAATGTTAGCTGTTTTTCGGTTATGAACCCTCCCCGCTCGGCACTCGACACTCTGTTTTTCATCCTGTTTTGGGTAGGCCTGCTTGCCATTGCTTTCGTAGCCGGCGCCGCAACCATGCATTTCAGGCTGCATGCCGCCTATCCGTTAATTGAAGCCTTCGAAGGCGGCGCGGCGTGGGTTAGGGAAGAAAAAAAGCAGGCAAAAAATCAGAAGAAAGTGATCACCCCTGCCCAAGCGGCAAAAAGAAGGATCTCAGCTATTAACAAAAGCACTGTTACTTGGGACCCGAAAACTGCATTTAATGGCTACACACTTGTAACCCTGAGAGGGAGCACCGGCGCGTATCTCTTAGATATGAACGGAAAAATCGTTTATCAGTGGCAGATGCCTTTCGACACAGCATTTCCTGAGAGAGGTAAGCAGGATTCTGGTAAAATGAAGAGTTTTCGGAACGCCAAACTTTTCTCGAATGGCGACCTGATTGCAGTCTACGGCGCATTTGATAATACGCCATATGGCCGCGGCATTGCAAAAATGGATAAAAAAGCCAATCTTTTGTGGAGTTATTTTGCATACAGCCACCATACTTTCTATATAGCCAAAGACACGGGGAATATTTACGCCCTGACTCAGAACATTGTTACGCGGCCCATTTCAAAGCTGGATTTCCTGCAATACCCTATATTGTGCGACGAGATTGCAATACTCTCACCTAACGGCAAAGAACTGGAACGCATCTCGCTCCTGGAAGCGCTGCGCGACTCTCCTTACGCTAATTTACTAGCCCGCAGAACTGAGAAACGTGCCGACGTATGGGATGTGGGGCATACCAATTCTGTCGTTAAACTAGAGTCCGAGATCGAAGCAAAGTTTCCAATGTTTAAGCCTAACTCTATTATGGTTTCAATGCGCAACTACAATACAATCGCTGTTATCGATCCTGCCAGTAAAAAGGTGGTTTGGGCAATAAACCATCTGACATCACGTCAGCATGACGCCAGCTTTCTCCCCAATGGCAATATTCTAACATTTGATAATCTCGGACAGTCAAAGAAAAAACCTTTTTTGTCCAGAATTATAGAGATCGATCCTGCTACAAAAAAAATCGTATACACATATGGCAGTAAGCCGGAAGAATATTTCATTAGCCGTACTAACGGCATGGTTGAGCATCTCCCGAACGACAATCTTCTGATTACCGAAAGCAATGCCGGACGCGTATTCGAAGTAACACGTGACGGGCGCAAAGCCTGGGAATTAAAACTTCCCAAGGGAGAGATGATTTTCAGCGCTTATCGCTATTCAGCCGATGAACTTCCTTTTCTAAAGCAACCTTAGCAACATGAAACCATATAACATTTTGGTTATTGATGGTTTTGCAAGGCATGCATAGGCGGAACTTCCTCAAACTAATGCTGGGCGCTTCGGGGGCGATACTATTTCCCCAGTCCTTTTCATATGCGCGCGATAACGCCATTTTCACTCCCCCTTTGCCCGCCATGACCGAGCAGGCGCTGCAAAAACTCAGAATAAGCGTACATACCCTTGCAAAACGCAAGCACCAGCAAAAACATGCGGAAGCGCTGATGAAAGGGCTTAAGTTGCGCGGATACGCTCCGTTTATCGCCGGGTTCAATAAACCGGCGGACTCCGATATCGCTATACTGTGGTCATGGAAACAGCCCAGGCTTATCGCCGATGCCCAGCGCAGTAAAAAGCATGTACTTGTGATGGAAGCAGGCTTCATCCAGCCCAGAAATGAGTGGTGTTCGCTGGCGTGGGATGGAATGAACGGTCGCGGCCGCTATCCCATCGCCACCGACGGCGGAGAACGCTGGCGCAAGAATTTCGCCCATCACCTGCAGCCCTGGAGAACCGATAAAAAAGGCTATGCGCTGCTCATAGGACAAACGCCAAACGACGCAAGCCTTGAGGGCATGGATATATACCAATGGCTTTCGGAACAAGCGCGCGCGCTTACTCAGCGAGGGATAGAAACCGTCTACCGACCGCATCCCGCCGTACGTCACAGACACCTGCGCAAAAAGGATCCTCTACCCATTCCCGAAGGAACAAGAATATCCACTGGTACTCTTGCTGAAGACTTAGCAGGCGCCGCTTTTTCTGTGATCTATTCATCAACCACCGCAGTGGAATCAGTGCTTGCCGGCGTCCCGACGGTGGTATTCAGCAAGGGCTCCATTGCATGGCCCGTTACCTCGCATAGCCTCGACGATCCGTTCTATTA
>CAZBUX010000099.1:2735-6514 GCA_964495185.1 uncultured Rickettsiales bacterium
ATGGTGCCATAACATGGCATGGAGGCAATGGAGCATAGACGAGCTATCCGACGGCACAGCGTGGGATCATGTCAAAGCATGCCTTACAGGCTGCAGCCCGGCATGGGAAAAAGCCTGAGTCTAAAGCACAGGCGATAGTGGCGATCAGCGCTTCTGCTCCGGCTCTTTCGCCGCAGGCTTGGCAGGCAGCACGAGTGTACCGTCTTTCTGCTCGCCCGCGGCAACAGCGAAAGCGCTGAGCGCCTGGCGCGCGCTGGCATTATTTTTTAGCAGCCTGCCTATACTCGCCTGCATCCCGGGGGCGACGTCATCGCTGTTTACCCGGCGGTCGCGGTTGAAATCCATATCGGTATGATCCACCGCGCCGAAACGCTGTTTTTCTCCCATCAGCGCGGCCGTCTCGTCGCGGTCCATGCGATGGTTGAAATTGACGTCGAATTTACTGTAGCGGCCGCGGTAAACCTGCTCATCGCGGGCGGCAAGCGCGCTGAGTTCCACGCCTGCAAAATCTATTTTATTTTCGTGCGCCCCCCTCGGATTTACAACCGGCTGCGCGGCGGCGGACGCATTCGCAAGTTGCGCCAGCACTTCGTTCACACGGTCGTTCTGCGCACCAGTCATTTCATAAGGCGGGTTGGGCGTTCCAAGCTCGAGCCCCGCGCGCCTGGGGAATTCCAGCGCATTATGCGGCACCGAATGCAGCAGCCGCTGCGCCGCTTCCTGCCTGCCGTAATAAACGCCCGTATCCTCGACCTTCAGGCCGCGTGTCGTATCGGCCACCAGTTCATCGGAAATTTGTTTCGCCACCGAAATGAATGCGTCGTTGATTTTTGCCACCTTCATATCGGCGGGGCCGAGCACGGCATATTTATCCTGCAACTCGCCAGACGAGCCTTTAAAACCGTCGATCGCAAGGACGACCACCGGCTTTTTGAATTCCGCCGCGCTGAAATCGGGGGCGATGGCCAGCGACGCGTCGCCCTGCACTTTCGACATTTCATACGGCTGGATGATTTTTGCCACCCCGTCCTTCACTTTTTCGACGATGGCGCCCTCTTTCACCAGTTTTTTGGCGTCGGCATCGGTAAACAGCGGCTGCAATTCGATGCCCTCCGCTTTAAGCGCCGCGTTGACGCGGGCGATAATCTCCCGATGTTGCATATAACTGTCTCAGCCAGAGTTTTCCTTGTTCCGGCGCAAATTAGCGCATTCGGGCGGGCTGAAAAAATGAAAGTTTTATGACGACAAGCCTATTCCCTTGCCTCCCGATTTGCGGTATAACAGTATCGTTAAAAGAATCAATTGGTTAAGGCTGATTCTGGCAATAGATAAAATTGCACCTATATTTAACCCTATGGCAAGGTTCACTTAACGTAACTTCAACGTTCTATGGCGATAATGAAACTAGATATTGAGATGGCCGACTCCGACAATGATGACGGGGGGAAGCACGAAGTCAGACATGACGGATTGCTTCTGGCGGAACCGGAGGTGAAAACCAAACGGCCGCCCTATTTCAAGGTGGTGTTGCTTAACGACGATTACACACCGATGGATTTTGTAGTCTTTCTGCTGAAAGACGTGTTTCGCAAAAGCCATACGGATGCGGTCAACACCACGCTTGAGATACATCAGAAGGGGGCCGGCCTCGGAGGTATCTACACGCGGGATGTCGCGGAAACGAAAGCGGAGCTGACCATCACACTGGCGCGACGCAATGAGTATCCGCTGCAATGCCGGGTGGAAAAAGAATAAGCCATGAATAGGGAGCCGCCATGCTGTCGAAGAACCTGGAAATCAGTCTGCACCGCGCATTGGCGCTGGCGAAGAAGTATCGCCATGAATACGCCACGCTTGAGCACCTGCTCTACGCGCTGACCGACGATCCGGACGCCATTTCCGTCATGCGCGGATGCGGCATCGACATCAACTCCATTAAACAGAACATCGCCGAGTTCCTTGAAAACGACCTTACCACGCTGGTGGTGGAGGACCTTGAGGAATCGCGCCCGACCGCCGGGTTCCAGCGCGTCATCCACCGTGCGGCCATCCATGTGCAGTCGGCAGGCAAATCCGAAGTCACCGGCGCCAACGTGCTGGTCGCCCTCTTCTCCGAGCGCGATTCGCATGCCGTGTATTTCCTGCAGGAGCAGGAAGTCTCGCGCCTCGACGTGGTCAACTATATCTCGCACGGCATCGTGAAGTATTCCGACAACCAGAAAATCGCCGAATGGCGCCGCGACGTCGATACCGATGACGCCGCCGAAGCCATCGAACGCCCGCAGGTCACCAAGGAAAAAGAAAAATCCGGCGACGCGCTGACGCAGTATTGCATCAACCTCAACAAAAAAGCCGAAGCCGGGAAAACCGACATTCTGATTGGCCGCGAGGAAGAAGTGGATCGCACCATCCAGATCCTCGCCCGCCGCAACAAGAATAACCCGCTCTATGTCGGCGACGCCGGCGTGGGCAAAACCGCCATCGCCGAAGGCCTCGCGCTGCGCATCGTACGCGGCGACACGCCCGCCGTGCTTCGCAACGCCGTCATTTTCTCGCTCGACATGGGCGCGCTTTTGGCCGGCACGCGCTATCGCGGCGATTTCGAAGAACGCATGAAAGCCGTCATCAAGGAAGTCGAGAAGATTCCCGGCGCCATCCTGTTCATCGACGAAATACACACCATCATCGGCGCCGGCAGCACTTCCGGCGGTGCGCTCGACGCCTGCAACCTGCTGAAACCCGCGCTCGCCCGCGGCGGTTTCCGCTGCATGGGCTCGACCACCTATAAAGAATACAAGAGCAGCATCGAAAAAGACCGCGCGCTCGCCCGCCGCTTCCAGAAAGTGGACGTCGCCGAGCCGAGCATCGAAAATTCGATCAAGATCCTGCGCGGCCTGAAGCCTTACTACGAAGAGCATCACCAGGTGCGTTACACCTCGGGCGCCATCCGCGCCGCCGTGGAACTCTCAGCGCGCTATATCCCCGACCGCAAGCTCCCCGACAAAGCCATCGACGTGCTCGACGAAGCGGGCGCGGCGCAGATGCTCCTGCCGGAGAACAAGCGCAAGAAAACCATCACCAATAAAGAGGTCGAGGAAATCATCGCCTCCATCGCCCGCATGCCCACCAAGACCATCTCCACCGACGACGCCGAAGCGCTGCGCGCTCTGGAAAAGAACCTCAAGCTCGTCGTGTTCGGTCAGGACAAAGCCATCGATGCCATCGCCACCGCGATCAAGATGTCGCGCGCGGGGCTTCGTGAAGAAGAAAAACCCATCGGCAACTACCTCTTCACCGGCCCCACGGGTGTCGGCAAAACCGAAGTGGCGCAGCAGCTCGCCGTACAGATGGGGATGGAACTCACCCGCCTCGACATGTCGGAATACATGGAGAAGCACGCGGTATCGCGCTTAATCGGCGCGCCTCCGGGCTATGTCGGCTTCGATCAGGGCGGCCTGCTCACCGACGCGGTGGACAAGAACCCCTACTCCGTCATCCTCCTCGACGAAATCGAGAAGGCGCATCCGGACGTATTCAACATCCTGTTGCGGATCATGGATTACGGACGCTTGACCGACAGCAACGGCAAGACGGTGAACTTCCGCAATGCCATCATCATCATGACCAGCAACGCAGGTGCTGCCGACGTCGCCCGCGCGCCGGTCGGTTTCACCAAGGTCGATCGTGTCGGCGAAGACAAGGACGCAGTCAACCGTCTCTTTACGCCGGAATTCCGCAATCGCCTCGACGCCATCATCCCGTTTGCCGCGCTGACCGAA
>CAZBUX010000100.1:0-6458 GCA_964495185.1 uncultured Rickettsiales bacterium
ACCGGTAGCGCGCGTCGCGCGCCTGCGCCTGCGTTACCTTCAATCCTTCCTCCCGCAGGGGGGTGGCGTTCGCCTCATGGTCCCATACTAGCACATGATGCTCAATCCCCCGCGCCGCGCACCATGCGCTTACCTGACGCGCTTCCTCAGCCGACGCTTCGCGCAGTCCGTGATCCACCGTAAGCGCCACCGCTTTTCCGCCGCGCTTGCTCGCCCACGCATCGGCAAGCAGAAGCAGCGCCATGCTGTCCGCCCCGCCTGATACGGCGACGGCAAGGGTGGGAGATGTTTCAAAATAGCCGAGAGCGGCAAGAACGTCGCTGGTTGCTCGTGGCTCGTGGCTCGCAAGTGTTTGCCGGTATTGGGACTGTATTTCCATCGCTCGCTTATACTACGGGCAACAAGCAACGGGCAACGAGCAACGCCTTACTTACAGCCTATCCTTTTGCGTTCCTGTTCCGCTCTTGTCGCCACCGAGGCGGCGCTTTTCTTGAATTTCACCACCACCTGCTGCAGCACGACGCAGGCTTCCTTGTTGCGGCCGAGCGCATCGAGCGACATGGCGAGCTTAAGGAGGTTATCGGGCGCTTTCGGGCCGGTGGGGAGCGCCTCGAAGCCCTGGCGGAAACTGTCGGCGGCGGTGACGTAATCGCGGCGGATATAGAAGGTTTCACCCTGCCAGTAATAGGCGTTCCCGATCAGCGGGTCTTTCGGGTATTTCTTGGTGAACGATTCGAAGGCGCTGGCCGACTCTTCGTATTTCGTCTGGTTGAGGAGGCGGAAGGCGTAGTTATACAGATCGCGCGGTGTGGCGTAGGTGTCGGTGCTTTCTTTTTCCGGTGCGCGCAGTACGCCGTCGCCGGCGGTGGTAGGCCCGGTGGGATGTTCCGCGGCGGTGGGCGTATCGCTTTCAGCGGCAGGCGTTTTGGGTGTGAAGGTTTTGCGTTCCTCGCCGCTTTCGGGGGCGGGCGCCACCGGCGTGGCAGCCGCTGCGGCGGCGGGCTGGGCGGGGGCTTTGCCGCTTTCTTCGTCGTAAGCCGACGGACCTTTGCCGCCCATTTCGCTGAAGCGGAACTCGGTGTCTTTCTGGAATTTCTCAAGCGTCTCGCTGAGCTTGCGGTTCTGGAATTCGGCTTCCTCGATCTTGCCGTTGATGGCGCGCAGATCTTCTTCCATGGCCGAAAGGCGCACTTCCAGCTGGGCCGCGCCGTCAGGCGAGAGATCGGCATCGCCGACGGGGGCGCGCACGGGCTGCCCGCGCGAGATCTGGCGTTGCAGCAGCATGATGTCGCGTTCGAGGCGGTTGATGCGTTCCTGCGCGACGGAATTATCGTCGGTCTGCGCAAGGGCGGGCAGGGCGGAAGCGGTTACGAGCAGGAGGGGAAGGAGCAGGCGGAAGGATTTCATAAGAACCAGCATCAGGGGGTTGAAACGGGGGAGAGAATAACAATTACGAAAGGCTTTTTCCAGTCCTTAAAAACACTTCGCCCCGCAACCGGGGTTAACCGGTGCGGGGCGAAATTCCGTGCAGTAAAAAAATTACTGGTTGGTCACGACCGTAACGGCACGGCGGTTCTGCGACCAGGACGATTCATCCGAACCGATGACAGCCGGGCGTTCTTTGCCGTAGCTGATGGTCGAGATGCGGCTGGAGCTGATGCCAAGGCCGACAAGGTACTTCTTGGCGGCTGCAGCGCGGCGTTCGCCGAGCGCGAGGTTGTACTCGCGGGTGCCGCGCTCGTCGCAATGGCCTTCAAGGGTGACGCTGATGTTGGAGTATTGCTTGAGCCATGCGGCCTGACGCTCCAGCGTGTGCTGGGATTCAGCCGAGAGGCTGGCGCTGTCGTAGCCGTAGAACACGCGGTCGCCGACGTTCTGTTCGAGGTCGCGCTGGCTGCCGGGGGTAGCGGGGCCGCCTTCGGCGACGTTGCCGCTGCCGTCCTGGCCGGACGAAGATCCCGGTGCGGTTTCGCACGCGGTAAGAAGGAATACGGTGGAAAGCACCGCCAGTGATTTAACGAAGAGGTTCATAAATGGCTCCTAAAAACCTAAGGTGTGAAAGATAATCTTGCGCCGCCGGGAGGTTACGCTGGATCGGTTAAATCCAAGGCGCATCCATCCGTAGCTAAGCCACAGGCAATCTAGCTTAATGAGTTATCCTAACCCCGCAACAAATCAATGATTAAGTTTTAACCATCCCGCGAAAACCGCGGAAATGTGTTATAACGGCAACAGTGTGTCACCCCCTCTCCCTGAGAGAGAGGGGATAAAAAGGAAACTACAGCGGCAAGAGCGGCGACCATGCCGGGTCGGAAGCGTCCATCGGGGTCAGCACTTCGCGCAGGTTGCCGCCGGTGACGTCCACGGAGTAGAGACGCACGCCGGTGCCGCGTTCCTGCCTGTGGAATACGATGACGCGGCCGTTGGGCGCCCAGCTCGGGCCTTCGTCCAGCCAGCTTTCGGTGAGCAGGCGTTCGCCGCTGCCGTCGGCGCGCATGACGCCGATGAAGAACCGTCCCTGGTACATTTTAGTGAATGCGATCAGGTCGCCGCGCGGTGACCATACGGGCGTGCCGTATTTTCCTTCACCGAAGCTGATGCGTTTGATGCCGCTGCCGTCGGAATTCATGACGTAGAGCTGCTGCGAGCCGCCGCGGTCGGAGTTGAAGGCTATCTGGCTGCCGTCGGGCGAGTAGCTCGGCGAGGTGTCGATGGCGTTGCCGCTGGTGAGCTTTACGAGCTGGCGGTTGCGTAAATCCATCTTGAATATCTGCGTGCTGCCGCCGTCGGCGATCGACATGACGATGGAGTTGCCGTCATTGGAAAAGCGCGGCGCGAACGACATGCCCTGGAAGCTGCCGAGCGATTCCTCGCGCCCGGTCTGAAGATCGCGCAGGTATACGCGCGGCTGTTTCCCGGCATACGAAAGATAAAGGATTTCCTGCGAGTTCGGCGAGAAGCGCGGGGTGAGTACCAGCACGCGCCCGTCGGTGAGGAACTTATGGTTTTCGCCGTCCTGGTCCATGATGGCGAGGCGCTTTACGCGCTTCATGGCCGGGCCGGATTCCGCGATATAGACGATGCGTGAATCGAAATAGCCGCTTTCGCCGGTCATGCGCTTGTAGATTTCATCGGCCATGATGTGTGCGATGCGGCGCCAGTTGTTTTTATAGGTATTGTATTCTTTCCCGGCGATCTGGGTTTCGCCGTAGACGTCCCACAGGCGGAACGATACGCGCACCTTGCCGCCGCCTTCTTCGGTGACGGAGCCGGTGATGAGCGCCTGCGCGCTGATCTGCCGCCAGTCGGCGAAGCGCGGGGTGGATGTCTGTGCCGTGATCTGTTCGATAAACGACTGCTTGTTGATCGGCCTGAACAGGCCCGAGCGCTCCAGATCGGCGGTGACCACGCCCATGATGTCGGCGCCCACGCTGCCGCCGGGCAGGTCGGGCAGCGCGATCGGCATCGGCTCGACATTGCCGCGCGTGATATCGATCTTGAGCACGGCGTATGCGGGTGAAGCGGCGGCGAAGAGGGCCACGAGCAGGGTAAGCAGGCTACGGCGTAACGAAATCATCAGAACAACATCTCCTTCGGGTCAAACGTGAGTTCCATATCGCGCCAGGTCGAAAACTTCTCCGGCGGCAGGTTTTTTAGCGGGCTGCACTGGCGTACCGCCCGCATGGCGCTATCGGCTGCGGCGCGGAAAAATGAATCGGCATTGTAACGTGATTTGCTTTCGTTGGCTAGTTCAACTTTAAGCACGGTACCGTCTTCGGCCATGCCGATGCGCAGCACGACGACCAGCTCGTGCGCGTCCTTGGCGCCTGCGGGCACGCTCCAGCATTTGGCGATCTGGCTGCGGATGGCGTCTTTTTCGCTCATCGAAAGCGGCTTGGTCGGGTCGTAGCTGTTAGAGACGGCTTTCGATTTCGAGTCGCTGGCGCTGGCGGTTTTTTTCGCGTCTTCTTTTTTCTTGGTGTCGCGTACGGCTTTCAGGACTGCTTCAAGGTCTTCCTCCTTGGGCTTTTTCTTTTTGTCGTCTTCTTTCTTTTTATCGTCTTCTTTTTTATCCTTGGGTTTTTCCTTGGTTTTCACGTCCGGCTTTTCGGCGGGCGGCGGTGGAGTTGCGGCATCGGCGGTTTTAACCGGGGGCGCGGGCTTGGCCGGTTCTTCCTTTTTGGCTTCGGGTTCTTTTTTCGGCTCCGGCTCAGGGGTGGGTTCCATCGGCTTCACGTTGGTCACACCCGTGATGGGGAGGATTTCCACCGTGATCGCCGCTGGTTCGTCGGGAATTCTCGGGCTCAGGAATTCCGGCAGGCCGAAAACGGCGAGGATGACGAATAGCAGGTGAAGAAGCGAAGAATAGGTAATGCCTGTTTGGCGCTCACGATACACATCTACCTGCCTTTAGTGGCATCGTTGCCTTTGACTTCGGTGATCAGGGCGACCTTGGAAAACCCGGCGCCGTTGATTTCGCCCACCACCTGCATGATGCGGCCGTAATCGACGCTTTTATCGCCGCGCACGAAAATGCGCGTGTCTTTCTTTTCCCCGGTGATGGCCTTGAGCTTGGTACGCAGGTCTTTGAGTTGCACTTCCGATTTCTGTATATAGACCTTGCCGTCGCCGCTGACCGTCACGGCCAGCGGTTCGTCCTGCCCGGCCACCGGCGAGGCGCTGGAATCGGGAAGGTCGACCGTAACCCCGGTGGTCATCATCGGTGCGGTCACCATGAAAATCACCAGCAGCACCAGCATGACGTCCACCATAGGGGTGATGTTGATGTCTGAAAAGCGCGCCTGCCTTGCGTTGCGCTTCCTGCCGTTGCCGTTGCTGAGCTGGAACGCCATTTATCCCTCTAACTGGCGCGAGAGGATGGTGTCGAACTCGGTGGAGAAATCGTCGAGCTTGTTGGAAAAACGCGCAAGCTCGTTGGAGAATTTGTTATACGCGATAACCGCGGGAATCGCCGCGAACAGGCCGATGGCGGTGGCGAACAGCGCTTCCGCGATACCGGGGGCGACCGCCACCAGCGAGGTGTTCTTCGACATGGCGATGCCGTGGAAGCTGTTCATGATGCCCCACACCGTGCCGAACAGTCCGACGAAGGGCGCGGCCGAGCCGACCGTGGCCAAAAACCCCAGCCCGCTTTCGAGGTGTTCCAGCTCGCGGTTGCGCGCCACCTGCATCACCATGATGATGCGTTCGCGCAGGGAAAGCTTCATGCCCTGCGGGGGCTGGTTGGCATTATTTTTCGAGCGGAACCATTCTTCCATGGCGGCGACGAAGATGACCGCCATCGGGTGGTTGGCGCGTTTTTTCACCTTGTCGTGGAACTTGTCGAGCGCTTCGCTGGCCCAGAAATCGTTTTCGAATTTCTGCGCCTTGGCCTTGATGCTGCGGAAGAGCGTATATTTTTCGAAGATGATCGCCCAGCACCAGAATGACGCGAAGAGCAGAATGAGCATGACGAGCTTCACCACCCAGTCGGCCTGCAGGAACATCGACCACATAGAGAAATCCGGCATCGCGCCCACGCCTGCGGTGCTGCCTGCGAGCGTCGTGGCGTCGACGCCCTGTACGGCGGTGGATACTGCTTCTGGTGCTGCCATGGTGTAAGACCTCTATAAACTCATTTATCAAATTTCAATACGGTAAGCATCGCCTTTTTTACAAACTCCGGCAGCTTGGCAAGCTTGCCGTTCTTGCCGACGATCGCCAGTTTGACGGAAAGAGTGACGCAGGCTTCGTCGCCGCGCCGGATGGTCTGTTTCATGCGAATGCTGACCTTGCTTATATCGTTTAAGCTGGTCTCGATTGTCAAGAGATCATCGAGCCGCGCCGGCTTTAAAAAATCCACTTCGCAGCGGCGCACCACGAATCCGATATGCTCGTCGCGCATCAACTCCGACTGGTTGATCCCCGCCAGCCTGAGCGCCTCGGTCCGCGCCCTCTCGGCGAATTTCAGGTAATTGGCATAATACACGATCCCGGCGGCGTCGGTGTCTTCGTAAAATACGCGGACGGAAAAAGAATGCGCGCCGCTCATAATTCCGATTCTTCTTCGGAAAGCAGCGGTATCTGTTCCGCGCGGGCGGGCGGTGGTTTGATCCCCAGATGCTTAAAACACCCCTGCGTCAACATGCGCCCGCGCGGGGTGCGCTGGAGGAATCCGATCTGGAGCAGATACGGCTCGATGGTTTCCTCGATGGCGTCGCGTTGTTCGGAAAGTCCGGCGGCGATGGTTTCCACGCCCACCGGGCCGCCCTGATAGTGTTCGGCGATGTATTGCAGGTAGCGATGGTCGGCGGAATCGAGCCCGAGGCTATCCACCTCCAGCCGTTTCAGCGAACTGTCGGCAAGCGTCTTGTCGATGCTTTCTTTCCCTGCTGCATGGGCGAAGTCGCGCACGCGGCGCAGCAGGCGGTTGGCGATGCGCGGCGTGCCGCGCGAGC